>NZ_LWRX01000242.1:0-31090 GCF_001683835.1 Ralstonia sp. RL
GCCTCGCCAGCAAGCGCGAGCGCCTGCTCGATGCGTGCATCGACACCCTGAAATACTCGCCCGCGCTTCGCCGGTCGCAACCGGCTGCCAGTCGGGCCGAGGCCTCGGCATGAGCGCGCCCGCGTTCGACCAGATGGTGTTTGCCGGCGGCGGCAACCGGTGCTGGTGGCAGGCCGGCTGGTGGGATGTCGTGCAACCGGAGCTCGGCCTGGCGCCGCGTGTGATTGCCGGCATCTCGGCGGGCGCATCGACGGCGTGCATGCTGCATGCGTGGAATTCCGCCGAGCTGATGGACTACTACGGCGAGGCGCTGCGCCACAACACCCGCAACGCCCACTGGGGCAACCTGCTGCGCGGCGAACGGGTGTTCCCGCATTACGGCATGTACCGCGCGGCCCTGCTGACGGTGTTCGGTGAGGGCCGCTTGGGGCGGCTTGCGCAGGCACCCGAAATCCGCATCGGCGTCGCGCACATTCCGCGCTGGATGGGTGCGCGCACGGCGGTGGCGGCTGGGCTGATCGCGTACAACATCGAAAAGCACGTCCGCAAGACGCTGCACCCGACGCTCGGCAAGCGCCTCGGCTTCACGGCGGAGATCGTGCGCGCACAGGATTGCGCCACGCCCGAAGAGCTGGCCGACCTGCTGCTGCAGTCCGCCTCCACGCCGCCGTTCACGCCAGTGCTGCGACGCGCGGGGCGGCCGGTGCTGGACGGCGGCATGGTCGACAACGTGCCGGTGCACGCGCTCGACCCCTCGCCCGGCGATGCGCTGGTGCTGGTCACGCGCCTGTACCCGCGGCCCACGTATTTCCGCATGGATGTGCCCGTGGCCGGCGGCGTGCAGCGCCGCTTCTACGTGCAGCCCTCGCGCAAGGTGCCGATCTCCAGTTGGGACTACACCCGCCCCGAGGCCATGCGCGACGCCTACGCGCTCGGCCGTCATGACGGCGAAACGTTCCTGCGCGAACTTCCTCGCGGGTTCGCCACAGCCGTCGCGGCATAGCCGCTGCGCAGCGCCGGCGCGCCCGCCGGCGTGCCATCCGGGCCGCCCGGCCGTTGCCTCCTGGACGGACCTGCCATGCCCGCCAACCCCGCACATGCGTTTGACCTGATCGTGATCGGCGCCGGCCCGGCGGGGCTGGCTGCGGCGCATCGATCTGCACAACTCGGTGCGCGCACGTTGCTCATCGACCGCGCGCACGCGGGCGGCACCTCCGGCAATCGGGGCTGCATTCCCAAGATGCTGCTCCGATATGGCGCGGCGATGGCACGGTGCTCCGGCGCGAACCCCGCCGCCCACGCCTGGGCAGACACCATCGCACGGGCCCGCGGCGAAGTCGCACGACAGCGCGATGCCCACCTCGCCGAGCTCGCCGATGCCGGCGTCCAATGGATGCGCGGCATGGCGTCATTGCGCGGCCGAGGCATCGTGCGCGTGCAGACCGACGCAGGCAAGACCACGCTGCGCGCGCGGCAGATCGTGCTGGCCGCCGGCGCCCATCCCATGCCGCTGTCCGCGCCCGGTGCCGAGCTGGCGTGCACCTCCGACGACGTACTCGGGTGGGACGCGCTGCCCGCGTCACTGATCGTGGTCGGCGGCAGCGCCATTGCCGTGGAGCTCGCGTCCACGCTGGCGGGCTTTGGCGTGCGCGTGACATTGCTGGCGCGCGATGCGCGCGTGCTGCCCGACTTCGACGACGCATTGTCTGACGCCGCAGCCCGCGCACTCGCTGCGAGCGGCGTCGAGCTGATCGCGGGCGCCGACATCGCCCGCATCGAACGCGACGCCGTCAACGGCGAGGGCGTGGTCGTCCACGTGAACCCGGCAGGCAACGGGGTCTCGCGCCTACTGCGCGCCCAGCACGTGCTCAGTGCCGTCGGCCGCGCCCCGAATACGGCCGGCCTGGGCGTGGAAGCCGCAGGCGTCACGCTGGATGCGCGTGCGCGCATTGCGGTGGACCGCCACTTCCGCACGCGCGCACGCGGCGTGCATGCGGTGGGCGACCTCTGCAGCGGCAGCCCGCTGCAGCTGGCGCCGGTGGCGGCGGCGCAAGGCCGCTACGTGGCCGAGCGGCTCTTTGGCAAGGGCGTCAAGTTGCCCGACATGAGCATGGTGCCGATGGCCGTGTTCTGTGATCCGGCCATCGCCAGCGTGGGCCTGACCGAAGCCGAAGCCCGCGCGCGCTGGCCCGAGACCGACAAGCGCACCACAGCCGACCGCATCGACGTGGTGGTGCGCCGCTTTGTGCCGCTGGAGCAGCGCTTTGCCGGCACGGGCCGGGAATCGCTGATCAAACTCGTCTGCAACGCGCGCAGCGGACGCGTGCTCGGTGCGCACATCGTCGACAACGCGGCGCCCGACCTCATCCAGACCCTGGCCGTGGCGGTGCGCATGGGCGTGCGGCTCAAGCACCTGCGCACGACCGTCGGATTGCACCCGAGCGTCGCCGAGGCGCTGGTGGCGGGGTGATGGAGCCCCGGGGGTCGCACACTCGTTCAATTTTCCTGATGGCTCTCTGCAAAACCGTGCATGCTGCGGGCTCGACACGGGCGCAGAATGGCAAGCCTATCTTTCAGGAAATTTGACATGCTTCCCGTGCTCTACCTTTCTCATGGGTCGCCCATGCTGGCGGTCGATCCGGGCCCGGTCGGCAAGGCGCTGGCGACACTCGGGCAGGACATGGCGGCGCTCGCGCCCCGTGCCATCGCGGTGATTTCGCCGCACTGGATGACGCGCCGTCCGGCGGTCACGGCCCGCGCGCAGCAGGAGGCGTGGCACGACTTTGGCGGCTTCCCGCCGCAGCTGTATGCCCTCGAATATGCGCCCGCCGGCGCGCCCGACGTGGCCGAGCGCATCCGTGCGCTGATCGACGGCAATATCGTCCCCGGGCTCGAAGAACAGGCCTCCACGGTGCTCGACCCGCGCCAGCCGCTCGACCACGGCGCATGGATTCCGCTGATGCTGATGCTGCCCGAGGCGCAGATCCCGGTGGTGCAGGTGTCGCTGATGCCGGGCCTGTCGCCGGCCTGCCAGATGGCGATGGGGCGCACCCTTGCGCCGTTGCGCGACGAGGGTGTGCTGATCGTCGGGTCGGGCAGTTTCACGCACAACCTGCGTGCGCTGATGCGCGGTCCCGGCACGGCCCAGCACGGCATGGCCGTCGAGCCATGGGTCGTGGCGTTCCGCGAATGGATGCTCGAAGCGATGACCGAAGGGCTGCGCACGGGCGACTTCGCTACCCTGTGCGACTACCGCGCGCAGGCTCCGCACGCGGCGCACGCCCACCCGACCGACGAGCACCTGATGCCGTTCTACGTGGCACTGGGCGCCGCCATGGGCCAGCCGGGGCAGGCCACGCCCGGCGGCGTGCAGGCACGGCATGTCGTCGATACGGTGACGTACGGCTCGCTGGCGATGGACAGCTTCCGCTTTGAGGGCGCGGGCGCCATCCAGCCGCCGCTGCGCGCCGCGGCCTGACCGGCCGAGGCTGGCGTTACGCGCGAATCAGCGCAGGCGCCAGCGCCGTTGGGTTGACCACGCTGTCGACATTGCCCTGCAGCACATCGAGGATGTTCTGGAAGGCGACGCGGAAGTACATCTCGTAGCTGTCGCGCTCCACGTAGCCGATGTGCGGCGTGCAGATGCAGTTCTCCATGCGCAGCAGCGTGTGGCCCTGGAGGATGGGCTCCGTCTCGAAGACGTCGATGGCTGCCATGCCGGGGCGGCCTCGGTTCAGCGACGTCACCAGGCCGTTTTCCTCCACCAGCTCGGCGCGGCTCGTGTTGACGAAGAGGGCGGTCGGCTTCATCCGCGTGAGGTCGGCCACCGTGACGATGCCGCGCGTCTCGTCGTTCAGGCGCAGGTGCACGGACAGCACGTCGGACCGCTCGAACAGCGCTTCCTTCGATTCGGCCACGTCAAAGCCATCGGCACGCGCGCGCTCCTGCGAGCCCTCGCGGCCCCACACCAGCACCTTCATTCCGAATGCGCGGCCATAGCCGGCCACGAGCTGGCCGATCTTGCCGTAGCCGAAAATGCCGAGCGTCTGGCCCTTGAGCACGCGGCCGATGCCGAAGTTGGGCGGCATCGTCGTGGATTTCAGCCCCGACTGCTGCCACGCGCCATGCTTCAGGCTCGCCACGTACTGCGGAATGCGGCGCTGCGCGGCCATGACCAGCGCCCACGTCAGCTCGGCCGGCGCCACCGGCGAGCCCTTGCCCTCCAGCACGACGACGCCCTTGTCGGTGCAGGCGTCCAGATCGATATGGCCGCCCGCATCGCGCGACACGCGGCCGGTCTGGCTGATGATCTTGAGCTTGGGCAGGCGATCGAGCAGCTGGCGCGTGACGCGCGTGCGCTCCCGGATCAGCACGATGGCTTCGACATCCGCCACGCGTGCGGCCAGCTGGCCCACACCCTTGACGGTGTTGTTGAACACTTTGACTTCGTGGTCTTGCAGCAGGCTGAAGCAATCCAGCTTGCGAACGGCGTCTTGGTAGTCGTCCAGTACGGCAATCTTCATCGACATCTCACTTCGGACAATGGTGCGCAGCAAAAAACAGCGATCCCTCGCGGTGGTATTCTTCCCATCCCCCGTCGCACGACAATCCGTGGCGACGTTCGGAAATGCCCGCCGCGGGCACGCAAATTGCGCAGCCACGCTGGTGACGAGTCCTTATTCTTAATGTCCCGCCACTTTAGCGCACGCGGCCCCCGCTGCCCGGAAAAACCCGTATTCCGGCCGCGCACCGCTTTGTAACTGAATGTGAAATCAGCACGGACATCCTCCCTCCGCCTGCGTCGCCGCTCCCCCCTGGAAACCGCTGATCCGGCCTGTTCACGAGGCGCCGTCGATCGCTTTCCCCCCGCCGCTGGGCGCGGCCTCCGTGCTGACCTGCCGCCGATTTCTTTTTCACTTCCATTGGAGTTTTGGTCATGAATCAACCCGTGATGCAGGGCGTTCCCGCACTGAACGTGCCCGATTACGTCAAACACCCGCGCCTGATCGCGTGGGTGAGCGAAATTGCCGCGCTCACCCAGCCCGAGCGCATCGTGTGGTGCGACGGTTCGCAGGAGGAATACGACCGCCTGTGCGCGGAGATGGTCGCCGCGGGCACGATGAAGCGGCTCAACCCGGCCAAGCGCAAGAACTCGTACCTGGCCCTGTCGGATCCGTCGGATGTGGCGCGCGTGGAAGACCGCACCTTCATCTGCTCGGAGAAGAAGGAAGACGCCGGCCCCACCAACAACTGGATCGCCCCGGCCGAGATGCGCCAGACGCTCAACGGCCTGTTTGACGGCTGCATGCGCGGCCGCACGCTGTATGTGGTGCCGTTCTCGATGGGCCCGCTTGGCTCGCCGATCGCGCACATTGGCGTGGAACTGTCGGACAGCCCGTACGTGGCGGTCAACATGCGCATCATGACGCGCATGGGCCGCGCCGTGTACGACGTGCTGGGCACCGACGGCGAGTTCGTGCCGTGCGTGCACACCGTCGGCAAGCCGCTCGCGGCCGGCGAGAAGGATGTGCCGTGGCCGTGCAACCCGACCAAGTACATCGTGCACTTCCCTGAATCGCGCGAAATCTGGTCGTTCGGCTCGGGCTACGGCGGCAACGCGCTGCTCGGCAAGAAGTGCTTCGCGCTGCGCATTGCTTCCACGATGGGCCGCGACCAGGGCTGGCTGGCCGAGCACATGCTGATCCTGGGCGTGACCTCGCCCGAGGGCAGGACGTACCACGTCGCCGCCGCCTTCCCGTCGGCCTGCGGCAAGACCAACTTTGCGATGCTGATTCCGCCGGCCGGCTTCAACGGCTGGAAGGTCACGACCATCGGCGACGACATTGCCTGGATCAAGCCCCGCAAGGACGCGGACGGCCAGACGCGCCTGTACGCCATCAACCCGGAAGCCGGCTACTTTGGCGTGGCCCCCGGCACGAGCGAGAAGACCAACTTCAACGCGATGGCCACGCTCAAGGAAAACGTCATCTTCACCAACGTCGCGCTGACGGACGACGGCGACGTCTGGTGGGAAGGCATGACCGACACGCCGCCCGCGCACCTGATCGACTGGCAGGGCCAGGACTGGACGCCCGAGATCGCCAAGGAGACCGGCCGCAAAGCCGCGCACCCGAACGCGCGCTTCACGGCACCGGCCGCGCAGTGCCCGTCGATCGATCCGGAATGGGACAACCCGGCCGGCGTACCTATTGATGCGTTCATCTTCGGCGGCCGCCGTTCGACCACCGTGCCGCTCGTGACCGAAGCGCGCGACTGGACCGAAGGCGTGTACATGGCCGCGACGATGGGATCGGAAACCACCGCGGCGGCTGCCGGCCAGCAGGGCGTGGTGCGCCGCGACCCGTTCGCCATGCTGCCGTTCTGCGGCTACAACATGGCCGACTACTTTGCGCACTGGCTCAAGCTCGGCGAACAGCTCGCGCAGAGCGGCGCCACGCTGCCGAAGATCTTCTGCGTGAACTGGTTCCGCAAGGACGAAAACGGCAAGTTCGTGTGGCCGGGCTTCGGCGAGAACATGCGCGTGCTGAAGTGGATGATCGACCGCATCGAGGGTCAGGTGCAGGGCGAGGAGCACGTTTTCGGCGTGTCGCCGCGTTACGAAGAGCTACGCTGGGACGGTTTGGACTTCACGGCCGAGCAGTTCGCGAAGGTGATCTCGCTGGACGCCGCGGCCTGGAAGGAGGAGCTGGCGCTGCACGAGGAGCTGTTTGCACAACTGGCGCACGGACTGCCCCAGGCCCTGCCCGCCGCCAAGAGCCGCCTGGAGGACCGCCTCGAAGGCTGATCCAGCCTCATCGGCATGAAGAAGCCCGCCTCGCGCGGGCTTTTTATTTTTGGGCTCGGGCGACCATCATTGCCCGAACAACGGGCAGTAATCCAAAAGATTTAAATCGCCTGAATTACCCCTCACCGCAAAACGGGTCAATTGATTTTTCTCAAAACAGAAGCGGATTGTAAAAAATACCGCCCGGCACATGAGACCGAGCATTATGCCAGGCTCAGCATAATAGGCGCGTGTTTATGCGGGAACCGGATCACGCACCGCCAAGATCGTTGCCTGGCATAGCTTTGTGAAGAACCGATGTCAACCATTCCGCTGCGCGGCGGCGTGCCGGAACGAATTTCCGAATTTTAGAATTCCCGCGTGACGAATGCCGACGGGATTCTTATAATCCGGCAAAACAGAATCGCTTCTCGCTGAGCCCGATAGGCGATTCATGACAACGAGGAAACGGGAAAGGCGGACAAGCCTAATTGCCAAACGAGGGTGGGGTTCCCATCCTCCCGGCGCTCGGGGGGGCGCCGGTCCAGGTTGCACGCAAACGGCCACAGACAGTGCAAACGATTGCACGTCTGACGGGCGAAGGCGGGCCGCCGAAGGTTTGCACACCTTGCCCATGACCACCCTGGAACCACCCAGGAGGCTCCGCTGGCGATCGTCGACGGGAACGCAGCACGACGATTCGGCAACAGCGTCCGCAAGAACGACATGCGAGCACAGGCGCAAGGCCCGCATGGCACTCATAACAACGCGCACCGCAGACAGCAGAGCGCGGCCGCAAGGCCGCTCGCCGGAATGTGTCGGCTGGTTAGACGGGAGGTAATACACGTGGGTATTCAGATCATGCTGGTCGAACAGGACCAGGCAGAGGGGGACCGTTTGTCGTTTTCCCTGCGCGACGGTGGACACGAGGTTGTGCGGGTCAGCCACCCCGCACAGGCTCAGGGGGCCATCCAGCAGACGGCGCCGGAGTTGCTGCTGATGGAGTGGACGTGGCCGGAGCGCGAATCGATCGACATGCTGCTGGCGTTGCGCGCGAACACGCAGACGCGCGGGCTGCCGGTCATCGTGCTGTCACGCCATGGCGATGCGCGCGCCAAGATCGCCGCGCTCGATGCCGGCGCCGACGACTACGTCGTCAAGCCGTGCGATACCGGTGAGTTGCATGCCCGCATCCGCGCGGTCGTACGCCGCCGCGCACCGCAACAACACGGCGACGACGTCCTGCAGGTCAACGGCCTGCGTCTGGATCCGCTCACGCTCGGCGTGACCGCGCAGACCGACACCGGCCCGCGCGCCATCCCGCTCAGCCCGCTGGAATTCCGCCTGCTGCACTTCCTGGTAGCGCATCCGCAGCGCGTGCATTCGCGCACGCAACTGCTGGATCGCGTATGGGGCAACCACGTGTTCGTGGGCGAGCGCACGGTTGACGTGCACGTCCGCAAGCTGCGCGTCGCGCTGGCGGGCACGGCCTGCGACGGCCTGATCCAGACGGTGCGCGGCGGTGGCTATCGCCTCGTGGTGGGTGCCGGCGGCGCGAGCGCTGCACACGCAGCCGACACGATCGGCATGCAGCTCGAGGCCGCGACGCGCAAGGCCGGCCCGGTGGTCGAAAGCCCGTTCGCGCGGGCCCCGATCCGCCCTGCAGCGGTGCGAATGTCGGCCTGACGACGAAGCCCCAACGAAAAAACGGCCGGACTGCCCACGCAGTGCCGGCCGTTTCGCTTCAGCGCAACGCACATCAGCGCTGGCTCTCGCGCCAACGCTTGAGCCACCCGAGCCCCTCGGTGGTGCCAGCGCGCGGACGGTATTCACAGCCGACCCAGCCGTCATAGCCCAGCGCATCCATCAATGCAAACAGGTGCGGATAGTTGAGTTCGCCCTCGTCCGGCTCATGGCGATCGGGCACGCCTGCAATCTGCACGTGGCCGACAGCGCCCGCGCCCACGTACTGCTTGAGCTTGACCGACAGATCGCCCTCCATGATCTGCGCGTGGTACAGGTCGAACTGCACCTTCACATTCGGTGCGCCGACCTCCTTGCAGACGGCGTGCGCCTGCGCCTGGTGCGTGAGGAAGAAGCCCGGCATGTCGCGCGTGTTGATGGGTTCCAGCACGATGGTGATACCCGCCCCCGCCGCCTCGCGCGCGGCATGGGCGACGTTGCTGACGTAGGTCGCGTGATGACGTGCGCGGTCGGCATCGGCAGGCAGCAGGCCGGCCATCACATGCACGCGCGTGTTGCCGAGCACCTGCGCATATTCCAGCGCCGTCGCAATGCCGCGCCGGAATTCCTCTTCGCGTCCGGGCAGTGACGCGATGCCGCGCTCGCCGGCCGCCCAGTCGCCCGGCGGGGCGTTGAACAGCGCCTGCCTGAGGCCCGCGTCATCAAGGCGGGCGCGGATCTCGGCCTTGTCGAAGTCGTAGGGGAAGAGAAACTCCACGCCCTCGAAGCCGTCCTTTGCCGCGGCGGCAAAGCGGTCGAGGAACGCGTGCTCCTGATACATCATGGAGAGGTTGGCGGCAAAGCGGGGCATGGGAAATCCTGGAAGCGAGTTACTTGTTGACCAACCTGGCCGGCGTGCACAGCACGGCGATGCAGCCGAGCACCAGCACACCCGCCAGCGCGTACATGCCCGCTGCGGTGCTGCCGGTCATGTCCTTGAGCGCCCCAATCATATAGGGGCTCACGAAGCCGGCAAGGTTGCCCACCGAATTGATGGCCGCGATGCCGGCGGCGGCGGCCGTGCCCTGCAGGAAGGCGGTCGGCAGCGACCAGAACAGCGGCGCGCACGTCAGCACGCCCGCCGCAGCCAGCGACAGGAAGACGATCGACAGCGCCACGTTGTTGCCCGCCGTGGCCACCACCGCAAAGCCGACCACGCCCATCATCGCCGGCACGACGAGGTGCCAGCGGCGCTCGCGGCGTGCATCCGCGCTGCGGCCGATGAGCACCATGGCAATCGCGGCGCACACGTACGGGATGGCGGACAGCACGCCGACCATGAAGGTGTCCTTCACGCCGGCGTTCTTCACCAGCGACGGCATCCAGAACGTGAGCCCGTACTGGCCCATCACGAAGGCGAAGTAGATCAGGCTCATGCCCCACACGCGCGGGTCGGAGAACACCTTGCCGATGCCGGGGTGCACCACCTTGCCATGGTTGTCGGCAGCGATGTTGGCTTCGAGGATCTGCTTGTCTTCCTCGCTCAGCCACCTGGCCTTGCGGATGCTGTCGTCAAACTTCCACAGCACGAGCAGGCCGACCAGCACGGCCGGAATGGCCTCGATCACGAACATCCACTGCCAGCCCTGCCAGCCGCCGCCCGCGCCTGTCCCGTGGAACGCGCTCATGATCCAGCCCGAGAGCGGGTTGCCGAAGATGCCCGAGATCGGGATCGCCGCCATGAACATCGCCACGATGCGTGCGCGCCGGTGCGACGGGTACCAGTACGTGAGGTACAGGATGATGCCGGGGTAGAAGCCCGCCTCGGCCAGGCCCAGCAGGAAGCGCATCACGTAGAACTGCGTGGGCGTCTGCACGAACGCGAATGCACCCGAGATGAGGCCCCACGTGATCATGATCCGCGCAATCCACACGCGCGCGCCGATCCTGTGCAGCAGCAGGTTGCTCGGCACCTCGAAGAGAAAGTAGCCGATGAAGAAGATGCCGGCACCCAGCCCATATACCGTCTCTGAAAAATTCAGCGCCTGCGACATCTGCAGCTTGGCGAAGCCGACGTTCACGCGGTCGAGATAGGCGACCACGTAGCACAGCATGATGAGCGGGACGATGCGGCGCGACACGCGTGCGTACACGCTGTCTTCCTTTGAAACGGCGTGCGACGCGGGGTGCGCAGACCCGGCCGCCGTGGCGGTGGTGTTCATGTGGTCTCCAATCTAGGTTTTATATGGGGCCGTGGTGGGGTTACCAGAGGGCCCCGAACGTCTGGCGCAGTTCGTCGATCTGCGCATCGGACAGCGGCGCGGGCTTGGGCTCCGTCATCAGCCAAAGCCTGGCGGTTTCTTCCAGTTCTTCCAGCGCGTAGGCGGCGTTCGATGCCGAGCTGTGCCATACCACGGGGCCGAGCCGATCGAGCAGCACCGCGCGCACGTCGTTGGCCAGCGCCGCAATCTGCGCGGCCACATCCGGGTGCCCGGGACGTTGGTATGGGATGAGCGGCACATGGCCGACCTTCATCACGTAGTACGGCGTGATGGGCGGCAGGACGTCGCTCGGGCGCCAGACGCCGGCCAGCGTGAGCGCCACCAGATGCGTCGAATGCGTATGCACGACGGCATGCGCGTCGGCATTGCGGTCATAGATGCCGCGATGCAGCGCGAGCGTCTTCGATGGCTTGTCGCCGCTCATCCATTCGCCGGCCGTGCTGACCTTGGCGATGCGCGCGGGGTCGAGCGTGCCGAGGCACGCATCGGTCGGCGTGATCAGCCAGCCGTCGGGCAGGCGTGCACTGATGTTGCCCGCGGTGCCGACCGTGTAACCGCGCGCGTACAGGCTCTGGCCCACGCGCGCGATCTCTTCGCGCAAGGCGTTCTCCGCGGCGCTCACGCTGCGACCTCCTCGGTGGCCCGTGCGAACTGCACGAGCGCCTTCTCGAAGAAATCGACCGAACCGAAGTTGCCCGACTTGAGCGCCAGCGCGACCGGGTCATCGCCGATGGTCGCCGTCCAGGGCACGCCCGGATCGATCTGCGGGCCGATGCGCAGCGCCCGCACGTCGAGCGCCTGCACGACCGCGCCCGAAGTCTCGCCGCCGGCGATCACGAAACGGCGAACGCCGTCGGCATGGACGGTGCGCGCGATGCGCCCAAGCGCCTCTTCGACGAGCTTGCCGGCGCGCTCCACGCCAAGCGCCTTCTGCACCTGCGCCACCTGCTCCGGCGCGCTCGTGGCGTAGATCAGGACCGGCTGGCCGGCATGGCGTTGCACGAAATCGAGCGCATCCACCACCACCGGCTGCCCTTCGGCCAGCGCCAGCGGATCAATCTGGAACGCCGGGCGCGACACACGCCAGTGCGCCACCTGCGCGTTCGTCGCGCGCGAGCAGCTGCCCGAGAGCACGATGGCCGATTCCGCCACGGCGGGCAATTGCGCAGCGTTGCCATGCTCGGTGATGAGCCCCGCGCGGCGATATTGCGCCGGCAGGCCCAGCGCCAGACCCGAGCCCCCCGTGAGCAGCGGCAGATCGGCAAAGGCCTCGCCGAGCACGATCAGGTCGTCGTTGGAGATCGCATCCGCAATCGCCAGCTTCACGCCGTCGGCGCGCAGCCGTTGCGCCTGGTCGCGCGCAGCCTGCGCGCCGCGCATGACCGCGTCGTAGCGCAGCAGGCCGACCTTGCCCTGGCTCTGGCGCGCGAGCACCGGCACGAGGTTCGGATCCCGCATCGGCGTGAGCGGGTGGTGCTCCATGCCCGACGCATTGAGCAGCACATCGCCCACAAACAGGTGACCGCGGAAGATCGTGCGGCCGTTTTCGGGGAATGCCGGACAGGCCAGCGTGAAGTCGGTGCCAAGCGCCGTCATCAGGGCCTCGGCCACGGGGCCGATGTTGCCGTCGTCGGTCGAGTCGAACGTCGAGCAGTACTTGAAGAAGAAGCGCGAGCAGCCTTGCGTCTGCAGCCAGCGCAGCGCTGCCAGCGACTGCTGCACGGCATCGGCCGCCGGAATCGTGCGCGACTTCAGCGCCACGACGATGGCATCGGCATCCGCACCGATGGCCTCATCGCCGGCGTGCCCGTCGTGAGGAATCCCGATGGCCTGCACGGTACGCATGCCCGCACGCACGAGCATGTTGGCGAGGTCGGTGGCGCCGGTGAAGTCATCGGCGATGCAGCCCAGCACGGGGCGGGAAGCGGGGCGGGACGTCGTGGTGCTCATTTCGACTTCGCCTCCGGCAGCGTGATGCCAGGGAAGATCTTGATGACGGCCGAATCGTCTTCCTTCGCATAACCGGCCGTCGATGCCTGCATGAACATCTGGTGCGCGGTGGCCGCCAGCGGCAGCGGAAACTTGGTCGCACGCGCGGTGTCGAGCACGAGGCCCAGGTCTTTCACGAAGATGTCGACGGCGGACAGCGGCGTGTAGTCTCCGGCCAGCACGTGGGCCATGCGGTTTTCGAACATCCAGCTGTTGCCGGCGCTGTTGGTGATGACTTCGTACAGCGCCTCGGCCGCCACGCCTTCGCGCAGGCCGAGGGCCATGGCTTCTGCCGCAGCGGCGATGTGCACGCCGGCCAGCAACTGGTTGATGATCTTGACCTTGCTGCCGGCGCCGGCCTTGTCACCCAGGCGATAGACCTTCCCGGCCATCGCGTCGAGCACGCCGCCCGCAGCGGCATACGCCTGCGGCGTGGCGGACGTCATCATCGTCATCTGGCCCGACGCCGCCTTGGCCGCGCCGCCCGAGATGGGGCCGTCCACGTACAGGATGCCCTGCTGCGCCAGGCGTGCCTCCAGCGCGATCGACCAGTTCGGGTCCACGGTCGAGCACATCACGAAGGTGCTGCCCGGCTTCATGGCTGCGGCCGCGCCGTTCTCGCCAAACAGGACCGACTCTGTCTGCGCGGCGTTGACGACCACCGAGACGATCACGTCGGCGTGGCCAGCCACCTCGGCCGGTGTCGCGCACGCAATGCCGCCCTCCCTGGCGAACTCGGCGGCAGCGCCGGGGCGCACGTCGCACGCGGCGACGGTGTAACCGTTGTGGCGCAGGGTCTTGGCAATGCCAAGGCCCATGGCGCCCAGGCCAATGACGCCGACCTTCCGGTCAGCCGTGGTTTGCGTCATGAAACACTCCTGGATCAGTCTTGCGCAGCGTCCCCGCCCTCGGCCAGGCGACGTGCGGCATTGAACATGTGGGTCTGCGCGGCATTGCGCGCGGCGAGCGCGTCGCGGTGTCGGATCGCCTCGACCATCGCGCGGTGCTCGTCGCGCAGCTGGCGGGCGAAGTCTTCGCGGCGCGCTTCGTTGCTGCGCGTCACGCCAATCGCCTCTTCCAGGTACTGGCTGAAGAAGCCCAGTGCCTGCACGAGGAACGGGTTGCCGCTGGCGGCCGCAATGGCGCGGTGAAAGCGCAGATCCTCGGCCACGCCGTCACCGCCCGCAGCGACGGCTGCGTCGATGCCATCGAGTGCGGCGTCGATCTCGACCATCTGCGCGTCGGTGCGGCGCTGGGCGGCCAGGGCAGCACCTTCGGCCTCCAGCGCGCGGCGCAGTTCGATGATGTGCAGCACGGCGTCCATCGACCCGGCCTGCGCGGCATCGATGCGCAACGGCTTCAAGCCCGCCTGCTGCGTGACGTACACGCCGCTGCCCTGGCGCGCCTCGACCACGCCCTCGTGGCGCAGGCGCGAGATGGCCTCGCGGATGACGGTGCGGCTCACGCCGAATTCCTGGCCCAGCACGGTTTCAGACGGCATGCGTTCGCCGCGGCGCAGCTCGCCGGCGTCGATCTTGTCCATCAAGGCTTGGGCCACGCGGTCGGACAGGGAAGGCGCGGCATCGAGGCGTTCAAACATGGTGGCGGCTTGGCAAGCGTAAATTCGTCGTGTCATCATACAAGTTGAGTGGCAGAGCATCATCCACGTTTACCCCTAGGCTTTCATCAGATCCCGTCAGGCGGCCCGCGCGGCCGACACCGGCGGCAAGGAGACACCATGAACATCGTCATCACCGGCGGCGCCGGCTTTCTGGGCCAGCGCATGCTGGCCGCACTGCTCCAGCAACCCGGCCTGCCCGGCCCGGACGGCACCGCTGAGCCGGTCGAGGCGTTCATCGTGCTGGATCAGGTGCCCGGCCAGATTGCCGACCCGCGCGTGCGCTATGTGACGGGGGATGCCTCGGACCCGACACTGATCGCCCGGACGATCGACGAACACGTCGGCGGCGTGTTCCACCTCGCCGCCGTGGTGAGCGGCACGGCGGAAGCGGATTTCGATCTCGGCATGCGCGTGAACCTCGACGGCACGCGCGCACTGCTGGACGCACTGCGCGCGCAGCAGGCCAGGACGGGCCGCGCATCGCGCGTGCTGTTTGCGAGCTCGGTGGCGGTGTTCGGCGGCCCATTGCCGGCGGTCGTGACCGACGACACGGCGCCCACGCCGCAGGCGTCGTACGGCGTGCAGAAGCTGATGGGCGAGCTCCTGGTGGGCGAGTATTCGCGCAAGGGCTACATCGACGGCCGCGCGGTGCGCATCCCGACCGTGTCGGTGCGCCCCGGCAAGCCGAATGGCGCCGCGTCGAGCTTTGCCAGCGGCATCATCCGCGAGCCGCTGGCGGGCGAGGAGGCCAACTGCCCGGTGGAAGCCGAAACCGAGCTGTGGCTGGCCTCGCCGCGCCAGGTGGTGGCGTCGCTGCTGCATGCGTACAGCCTGCCGGCGTCGGCGTGGGGCAACCGCCGTGCGCTGAACCTGCCGGGCATCACGGTGCGCGTGGGGGACATGGTGCAAGCGCTGCGCAAGGTGGCGGGCGAGGCGCCGGTCAGCCGCATCCGCTGGGAGCCGGACGCGCGCATCAAGGCCATCGTGCAAAGCTGGCCGGCGCGCTTCGATACCGCCCGCGCCGATGCGATGGGCTTTGGCCGCGACACCTCGTTCGAGGCGATGGTGCGCGACTACGTGGAAAGCCTGGACGCGCGCTGAAGGCCGGCGCCTAGCGGCCTTTGGCCAGCTCCACCGCAAACTTCACGAGTTCCGCCTGCCCCTCGATGCCCAGCTTGCGCTTTAGGTTCAGGCGATGCGACTCCACCGTCCGCACGGACAAGCCGAGTTCATCGGCGATGCGCTTGTTGGCATAGCCCTTGGCGATGCCGTCGAGAATGTCGCGCTCGCGCGGCGTGAGCGCCTCGACCGGCGTGGGCGTGACGGCCTGCTGGGCCATGCGCATCGCCAGCTGCGCGCTGTAGAACGGCCGGCCGGCCAGCACGGCGTCGATGGCCTCGACGAGTTCGCTGGCGGGCGCGTCCTTCAACACATAGCCTCGCGCGCCGGCGCGGATGACCTGCCGCACATATTCGAGGTTGTCGTGCATGGACAGCACCAGCACCGCGATCTCCGGAAACTCCTCGGCAAACTTTTCGGTGAGCGCGATGCCGTTCATGCCGCGCATGCCGATGTCCATCAGCGCGAGGTCCGGGGCGAGCGTGCGCGCGGCCTGCAGCGCCGCTTCGGCGTCGCCGGCTTCGCCCACGACTTCAAAATGCGGCACGGCCTCGAGCCGTACGCGCACGCCGTCGCGCACAAGCGGGTGATCATCGACGAGGAGCAGTTTGACGGGCGCGGGTGTGCTCATATTCAGACTCATACGGATGCGGAGCGTGCCGCAGAAGCGAGTTGCGCGATGACGGCGTGCGGCAGGACGGCGCACACCTCGGTGCCGTGCGCATCCGAGGCGATGGTACAGCTGCCGCCCAGCGCGGCCATGCGTTCGCGCATGTTGCGCAGGCCGATGCCGTGCTGCGGGTCGACCTGGACGGACTCGACGTCGAACCCGGGGCCGTTGTCGCGGATGGACAGCCGCACGGCGTCGACGTCGTTCTCGAGCAGCACGCCGATGCGCGTGGCCTGCGTGGCATGGCGCTCGATGTTGGAGATGGCCTCCTGCGCGATGCGGAACAGCGCGGTGTTGCACGCGTCCGGCAAGTGCACGGTCGGGCCGACAAGCTCCAGCGCAATGGCCAGCTCGGGCTGCCGGCCTTCGTGGGCCTCGCGCGTTTCGCGCACCAGCAGTTCGAGCGCGGGCGCCAGGCCGAGATCATCGAGCAGCGCCGGGCGCAGGTTGTGCGACACACGCCGCACTTCGCCCAGCGCGCCGTTGAGCCGATCCAGCGCACGCCGCAGCATGCCGGCCGCCCGCTCGATCGACGCGGGCGCCACGGCCGCCGTTTCGAGATGCCCGTGCGCCGTCTCCAGCAGCAGCTTGGTCGACACCAGCACCTGGCTGATGCCGTCGTGCAGCTCGCGCGACACGCGTGCACGCTCGTCTTCCTGCGATGTCACGACCTGCTGCGCGAGCTGCCGCAGCTTGGCGTCGGCCTCGCGGTGATCGCTCACGTTCAGCGCCAGGCCGCTGCCGGCCACCAGCAGGATGCTGATCGCCGCAATGCCGACCACCCAGGCCAGCGTCTGGTCAATGTTGGCCTGGGCGCGCCGGTCGATCTCGCGCAGCGTCTGCTCCACGTCATCGAGGTACAGGCCGGTCCCGAGCATCCAGCCCCACTGCGGGATCGGCTCGACGTAACCGAGCTTGGGCACGCTCTGGTGCGTCGACGGCTTGTCCCACATGTAGCGCACGAACCCCCCACCGGCCTGCGCGGCGGCCACGAGTTTCTGGATGGTGGGCTCGCCGCCGGCGTCGGTCAGGTCCCACAGGTCGCGGCCGACGAGCTCTGGCTGGCGCGGGTGCATGAGGTTGCGTCCGCGCAGGTCGTAGAGGAAGAAATAGCCGTCGGTGCCGAAATCGAGGCGGGCGAGGGTGCGCATGGCCTCGTCGCGCGTGGCCTCATCGTTGCGGCCGGACGCGAGCAAGGGGGCGATGGCGCTCTGCGCAAGCTTCACGTAAGAGCGCAGCTCGGTCTCCTTGGCCTGCAGGTACGCCGATTCGACAAGCTGCCGTTCATGCCGCGCCAGCGCGATCGACTGGTGACGCACGGTCAGCATGATCGCCAGCATGGCGATGGTCAGCGGCGCGACGGCAAGCAGCAGGATTTTCTGGCGGAGCTTCATGGCGGAACGCGGCGTCTTGCGCTGCAGCATCGCAAGGTGGCGCGCAGTCTCGATGGAAAGTCGACGCCGATTGCGTAGAACTACGGAAGCGTGCTGCGTAGTCCTCCGCTTGTGGGGGCGTCCAGGCTGGCAAATACTACACGCCCTTGCCGTCCGGCCACCCGGGCGGCATGCAAACCCTGCACGGGGCAGGGCCAACCGCAGGGATGAACCCACATCCCGCATCGCAATCCAGCAACTTCGACCAAGGTTCGAGGAGACCGACATGAGCTTCGTCAGGCAACACCTGATCTGGCTGGTCGTCGCCATTCTTGGCGCGTTTGCCTTTGCCACCGTTGCGCTTGCGCGCGGCGAGGCAGTCAGCGCGCTCTGGGTGGTGGTGGCCGCCGTATGCATCTACCTGATCGCATACCGTTACTACAGCCGCTTCATCGCCGACCGCGTGCTCGGTCTGGACGGCACCCGCAAGACGCCCGCCTGGCGTTACAACGACGGCCTCGACTACGTCCCGACCAACAAGCACGTGCTGTTCGGTCATCACTTCGCGGCCATTGCCGGTGCCGGCCCGCTGGTCGGCCCCGTGCTCGCCGCGCAGATGGGCTACCTGCCCGGCATGCTGTGGATCCTGGCCGGCGTGGTCTTTGCCGGTGCGGTGCAGGATTTCATCGTGCTGTTCATCTCCACCCGCCGCGACGGCCGCTCGCTGGGCGATCTGGTCAAGAGCGAGATGGGCACGGTGCCCGGCGTGATCGCGCTGTTCGGCGCGTTCCTCATCATGATCATCATTCTGGCCGTGCTGGCGCTGATCGTGGTGAAGGCGCTGGTCGGTTCGCCGTGGGGCACGTTCACGGTGGCCGCGACGATTCCCATCGCGCTGTTCATGGGCGTGTATGTGCGCTACATCCGCCCGGGCCGCATCGGCGAGATCTCCATCATCGGCTTCGTGCTGCTGATGCTCGCCATCATCGGGGGCCAGGCCGTGCACGAGAACGCCGCGCTGGCGCCGCTCTTCACGTTCGACGGCAAGGCGCTCACTTGGATGCTCATCGGCTACGGCTTTGTCGCGTCGGTGCTGCCGGTGTGGCTGCTGCTGGCCCCGCGCGATTACCTGTCGACGTTCCTGAAGATCGGCACGATCGTGGCGCTCGCCATCGGCATCCTGATCGTGGCACCGCAGATGCAGATGCCCTCGCTCACACAGTTTGCCCAAGGCAACGGCCCGGTGTGGTCGGGCAACCTGTTCCCGTTCCTGTTCATCACGATCGCGTGCGGCGCGGTGTCGGGCTTCCACTCGCTCATCTCGTCGGGCACCACGCCGAAGCTGCTCGAGAACGAAACGCAGGCGCGCTTCATCGGCTACGGCGCGATGCTGATGGAATCGTTCGTCGCCATCATGGCGCTGGTGGCCGCATCGGTCATCAACCCCGGCGTGTACTTCGCGATGAACAGCCCCGCTGCGCTGGTGGGCAGCACGCCGGAAGCCGTGGCGCAGACGCTGTCCACGTGGGGTTTCGTCATCACGCCGGATGTGCTGCTGCAGACCGCCAAGGACGTCGGTGAGAACACCATCCTCGCGCGCGCGGGCGGCGCACCGACGCTGGCCGTCGGCATGGCCCACATCCTGCACCAGGTCGTGGGCGGCCAGGCCATGATGGCGTTCTGGTACCACTTCGCGATCCTGTTCGAGGCGCTGTTCATCCTGACCGCCGTGGACGCGGGCACGCGCGCAGGCCGCTTCATGCTGCAGGATCTGCTGGGTACGTTTGTGCCGGCGCTCAAGCGCACCGATTCGCTCGTCGCCAACCTCATTGCCACGGCCGCGACGGTCGCGCTGTGGGGCTACTTCCTGTACCAGGGCGTGGTCGATCCGCTGGGCGGCATCAATACGCTGTGGCCGCTGTTCGGCATCTCCAACCAGATGCTGGCCGCGATTGCGCTGACACTGGGCACCTGCGTGCTCGTCAAGATGAAGCGCGACCGTTACGTGTGGGTGACGCTGCTGCCGACCGCCTGGCTGCTGATCTGCACGCTCACGGCCGGCTGGCAGAAGCTGTTCGATCCGGACCCGAAGATCGGCTTCCTGGCCCACGCCAACAAGTACGCGGGCGCAATCGCCGAGGGCAAGCTGCTGGCGCCGGCCAAGTCGGTCGCGCAGATGCAGCAGATCGTGCTGAACGACCGCATCGATGCGTTCCTGTGCGGCCTGTTCGTGCTGGTGGTGGTGAGCATTGCCTGGTATGGCGTGAAGACGGTGCTCAAGGCGCGCGCCTCCAGCCGCCCGACCGCCAACGAGACGCCGTACGAAGCCCTGGGCGCCTGAGTACGGCCATGCGCGAAGAACTCGAGAACTTCGGCCGCTACCTGGGCCAGACGCTGCGCCTGATGGTCGGCGTGCCGGACTACGACACCTACGTGCGCCACATGCAGGAGACCCATCCAGGGCAGCCCGTCATGACGTACGAAGCGTTCTTCCGCGAGCGCCAGGATGCACGCTACAAGGGCCGCGTCGGGCGCTGCTGCTAAAACGGCGCCCGCGCACTGCCCAAAAACAAACCGCCGGTGCATGCAGCCATGCCCGGCGGTTTTTTCATCAGCGCGCTACATCGATGGACGCGCCGGCGCAGGCGGGTCGCCATGCTTGGCGCGGTACGTTTTCTCCACCAGCTCGCGCAGCTTGGCCAGCGCGCCCACGTCGCCCTGGGCGGCCGCCTTGCCGTACCAGTTCTTCGCCTGTTCGATGTCCTGCGGCACCACGCCCGGTTCGCCGCGCTCGTAGTAGCTGCCCACGATGTACTGCGACGGCCCGTCGCCGGCCTCAGCCGCTTTCCTGTACCAGGTGAACGCGCGCTTGTAATCGCGCGGCACGCCCCGGCCGGTGAAGTAGTTGGTGGCCAGGGCGCGCTGCGCCTCGATGTGCCCTCCGGTGGCGGCGCGTTCATACCACTTGTTGGCTTCTTCCAGCGAGCGCGGGACCAGCTCGCCGCGTTCGAACAATTCACCGTACGCGAACTGCGCGTGCGTCATCTGGTTGTCGGCGGCGCGGCGCAACCATTTGACGGCCTCGTCGGGCCGCGCGACGGTGCCTTCGCCGCGCATCAGCATCATCGCGTAGTTGAACTGCGCGAGGCGGTTGCCGCGCTGCGCCGCTTCGGCAAACTCGTCGAAGGCATGGCCGAAGTCGTTCTGCTCGTAGTGCGCGATGGCAATCTGGGTGAGGGCGGCGGCATCGGCCTGCGCATCCTTTGGCGATGGCGTGCCCGATGCCAAGGCCATCGCCGTGCCCATCGCCAGCCCCAGCACCGCCTGCAGCAGGCGCGGACTTCTGCGCCGGATCTGTCTGCTCATCGCGCGCTCCTCACCGGAAGAAGGGCCCAGTGTAGCGCGCCCGCTCAGGGCATGCGGCGGCCTCGGCGAGCGGCCGCATCGCAGCCGCCTGGATGCCGCGGCAATCAGCCCGCGCGCACCCGGTACACCGCCACGCTCCCGCGCCAGTTGGCGCCCCAGCGCACGACGTTCCCCTCGTGCAGGACCACGCGATCCAGGATCACAAGCCCCACCTTGGGTGCCAGCGCTTCGAAGTCGCGGATGGTCAGCACGCGCACGTTGGGCGTGTCGTACCACTCGTAGGGGAGCGATTCCGACACCGGCATGCGCCCGCGGAAGATCGACAGCCGGTGCGGCCAGTAGCCGAAGTTCGGGAACGACACGATGCACTCGCGTCCCACGCGCAGCATCTCGCGCAGCACCTGTGCCGTGTTGTGGATGGTCTGCAGGGTCTGCGAGAGGATGACCGTGTCGAAGCTCTTGTCCTCGAACAGCGCCAGGCCGCCCTCCAGGTTCTGCTGGATCACATGCACGCCCTTCTGCGTGGCGGCGAGCACACCGGCGTCGTCGATCTCGATGCCATAGGCCAGCACGTCGAGTTCCTGCTGCAGCACGCTCAGCAGGCTGCCATCGGCACAGCCGAGGTCGAGCACCGTCGAGCGCGGCTCGATCCAGCGCGCGATGGCGCGAAAGTCGGCGCGGTCGGCCAGGATGTTGGGCACCGGCGCGTGCGTCGTGTTCAGCGTTTGCGTGCTCATACGCCGATCTCCTGGGCGATGCGTTCGTAATAGGCGCGCACCAGCGCGTGGTAGCGCGCGTCTTCGAGCAGGAAGGCGTCGTGGCCGTGCGGCGCGTCGATTTCGCCGTACGTTACGGGGCGCTTGTTGTCGAGCAGCGCCTTGACCAGCTCGCGGCTGCGCGCGGGGGCAAAGCGCCAGTCGGTCATGAAGCTGATGACGAGGTAGCTGGCCTTGGTATGGGCGACGGCCTTGGTCAGATCGCCGCCGTACGCCAATGCCGGGTCGAAGTAATCGAGCGCGCGCGTGATCAGCAGGTACGTGTTGGCGTCGAAGTACTCGGCAAACTTGTCGCCCTGGTAGCGCAGGTAGCTCTCGACCTGGAATTCGACATCGAACGAGAAGCGGATGTCTTCGGCCTTGAGCTCGCGGCCGAACTTGGCCGCCATGTCTTCGTCCGACAGATACGTGATGTGGCCGATCATGCGCGCCACGCGCAGGCCGCGCTTGGGCTTGACGTTGTGGGCGTAGTAGTCGCCGCCGTGGAAATCCGGGTCGGAGAGGATCGCGCTGCGCGCCACCTCATTGAACGCGATGTTCTGCGCGGACAGCTTCGGCGTCGATGCCACCACCACGCAGTGCCGCAGGCGGTCCGGATACATCAGGCTCCACGCCAGCGCCTGCATGCCGCCGAGGCTGCCGCCCATGACGGCCGCGAACTGCTGGATGCCGAAGCGGTCGGCGACGCGCGCCTGGGCATTGACCCAATCCTCCACCGTCACCACGGGAAAGCGCGCGCCATACGGCTGGCCGGTTTCCGGGTGCGGGCTCATCGGGCCCGTGGAGCCGAAGCACGAGCCGAGGTTGTTCACCCCGATGACGAAAAAGCGGTTGGTATCGACCGGCTTGCCTGGGCCGACCATGTTGTCCCACCAGCCGACCTCGCCTTCGGCATGCACACCCGCCACGTGGTGCGACGCATTGAGCGCGTGGCAGATGAGCACGGCGTTGGACCGCTCCGCGTTGAGCGTGCCGTAGGTCTCGACCATGAGGTCGTAGCCGCTGATCTGCGAGCCGTTGCGCAACTGCAGCGGCTCGGCAAAGTGCATGCGCTCGGGCACGACCAGGCCCAGCGCATTGGCTGCCTTGCCTGTCTGGGCCGTGGAAGCCGGCCGGATATCGGTACTGACCGCGGCCACGGTGTCGGCGGCAGCGGTGGGATCAGCCTGGGTGTCTGTCATGGCGCCAAAGAAAAAACCCGACCGGCAACGCTGTTCACGCAACCAATCGGGTTCTCTCGTGGCGCACGCCGGGCGGACGCCCAGCGTTCTGACCGAACCTCTTTAGCCGCATTTGTAATGAGAGCCCAGGACCACATTCGTGTGGCGAAGACTCCCGCGCGCCCGCAAGCCAGTCGTCAAATCGGCGCGCCAGAGGTTGGGGATTATAGATCAGACCGCGGACGATGTGACGCGCGCCTGGGCGCGCGCGGCGGCGGCCTCCGGTGCGGCCATCCGCGCACGGCGGTTCAGCCACGCGGCCGCCACGATCAGCAACGCGAGCAACGCCGTCGCCCCTACTTCCATGCGGTGGCCCGGCAGCATCAGCATGGCGATCAGCACCCCGCAGATGAACAGGATGACCGCCCATGTCAGCCACGGAAACAGCCACATGCGCAGCGGGAGATCCACACGCGACGCGCCCAGCGCGGCCCGCATGCGCAGCTGCGAGACCGCGATGACGAGGTAGACCAGCAGTGCAATCGCGCCGGATGTCGCCAGCAGGAAGGCAAACACCTGCTCGGGCATCACGTAATTGGCGATGACGGTGGCAAACCCGAACGCGGTCGACGCCAGTACGGCGGCGCGCGGCGTGCCGTTGGCGTCGGTGCGGCGCAGGGCGGCCGGCGCGTCGCCGCGCACCGACAGCGAGAACACCATGCGCGATGCCGTGTACAGCGCCGAGTTCCGGCAGCTCGCCACCGACACCAGCACGATCACGTCGACGATCGCCTTGGCATGCGGCACGCCGATCAACTCCAGCGCCCTCTGGTACGAACCGTGTGCGGCGAGCAGCGGATCGTTCCACGCAACGAGCGAGGTCACCACGAAGATGGAGCCGAGATAGAACAGGCAGATGCGCCAGATGACCGAACGCGTGGCCCGCACGATCTGCCGGGCCGGATCCGCCGATTCCGCCGCCGCAATGGTGACGATCTCGGTGCCGAGAAACGTGAACATGGTCGTCAGCAACGCGGCCAGCACGGCGCCGAACCCGTTCGGCATGAAGCCCCCGGCATCGAACAACCGGGCCGCGCCCGACACCCCCGAGCCCGGCAGCCAGCCCAGCACGGCCGCGCCGCCCACCGCCAGAAAGACGACGATGGCCACCACCTTGATGAGCGCAAACCAGAATTCGAACTCGCCGTAGTTCTTGACAGAGAACAGATTGGTGAGCGTGAGCACGAAGGTCACGCCCAACGCCCACACCCAGGTGGCGACGCCCGGAAACCATGTGTTGAGGATCAACGCCGCCGCAGTCGCCTCGATCGGGATGACGAGCACCCAGAACCACCAGTACAGCCAGCCGATGGTGAAGCCCGCCCAATGCCCGATGGCGCGGTCGGCATAGGTGGAAAACGAACCGGTGTCCGGATGCACGACGGCCATCTCGCCAAGCATGCGCATCACCAGCACGACGAGCAAGCCGGCGATGCCGTACGCGATGATGGCGGCCGGCCCCGCCTTGGCGATCGCATGCCCCGAGCCGACGAACAACCCCGCACCGATCACGCCCGCAATCGAGAGCATGGTCACGTGGCGCGGCTTGAGGCCCGAGCTCAGGCCTGTCTTGGATCCTGTCATGTCTCTTCCTTGTTGCTTTCCATCCCCCGGATGGCGAAAACGACGACGGCCGGATTCTGGTGTCCGGCCTGTCGTCAGGTGCGCAGCGTACGGTGGTTCAACCGAGGCCGGCCATGTTGATGTACTTGATCTCGAGGTATTCGTCGATGCCGTACTTGGAGCCTTCGCGCCCCAGGCCCGATTGCTTGACGCCGCCGAACGGCGCCTCGGCCGTCGAGATCAGCCCGGTGTTGACGCCCACCATCCCCGACTCCAGCGCTTCCGACACGCGCCAGGCGCGGCCCAGGTCGCGCGTGTAGAAGTACGCGGCCAGGCCGAATTCGGTGTCGTTGGCCGCGGCCACGGCTTCGTCTTCCGTATCGAACGGGATCAGCGCCGCCAGCGGGCCGAAGGTTTCCTCATGCGCGAGCAGCATGCCGGGTTTCGCATCGACCACGACGGTCGGCTCGAAGAACGCACCGCCCTGGGCAGACAATGCGTGCGGCTTGCCGCCCACCAGCACGCGCGCGCCCTGCGATAGGGCGTCGTCGAGATGCTGCTGCACCTTCTCCATCGCGCGCTTGTGGATCAGCGGGCCTTGCTGCACGCCAGGCTCGGTGCCGTTGCCGACGCGCAGCGCACGCACGGCATCGGCCAGCTTGGTGGCAAACGTATCGTAAATGCCGCGCTGTACATAGAAGCGGTTCGCGCACACGCACGTCTGGCCGGCGTTGCGGTACTTGGCGACCATCGCGCCTTCCACGGCGGCGTCGACGTCCGCATCGTCGAACACGATGAACGGCGCGTTGCCGCCGAGCTCCAGCGACAGCTTCTTGATGTCGTCGGCGCATTGGCGCATCAGCAGGCGGCCAACGGCGGTGGAGCCCGTGAAGCTCAGCTTGCGCACGATCGGATTGGAGGTCAGCTCACCGCCAATCCCCTGCGAGTCGCCGGTGACAACCGACAGCAAGCCGCTCGGCACGCCGGCGCGCGCGGCCAGCTCCGCAAACGCGAGCGCGGAGTAGGGCGTCTCCAACGCGGGCTTGACCACCATCGAGCAGCCGGCGGCGAGCGCCGGGCCGACCTTGCGCGTCAGCATGGCAATGGGAAAGTTCCACGGCGTGATGGCCGCGCTCACGCCGATCGGCTCCTTCTGCACGACGATGCGGCGATCGCCCTGCGGCGACGGGATCGTGTCGCCATAGATGCGGCGCGCCTCTTCGGCAAACCATTCGATGAACGAGGCGGCGTAGGCGATCTCGCCTGCCGCCTCGGGCAGCGGCTTGCCCTGTTCGGCCGTGAGGATGGCGGCCAGGTCCTGCTGGTGCTCCATCATCAGGTCGGCCAGCTTGCGCAGGATGCGGGCGCGGTCGCGCGCGCTGACCTTGCGCCATGCGCGCTGCGCGACTTGCGCGGCCGCGATGGCGCGGCGCGTTTCTGCGGCGCCCATCGCAGGCACGGTGCCGATGGTGCGGCCGGTGGCCGGGTCGGTGACATCGCGCGTGCCGCCGTCATCCGCATCGGCCCACGCGCCGGCGAGAAACGCCTGCGTGCGCCACAGGCCCGGGTCTTTCAATGCAATCGGTGCGCCCGGCAGATCGGTGCGGGTCATGGTTTCAGCCCTCCAGTGCGCGTTGCAGGATGGCAAGGCCCTCTTCGAATACCGCGTCTTCAATCGTGAGCGGGAACAGGAAGCGGATCACGTTGCCGTACACGCCGCACGACAGCAGGAGCAGGCCGGCTTCGAGCGCCCGTTGCTGCACGAGCTTGGTGAAGTCGGCGTCGGGCTTGCCGTCCGGCGTATTGAACTCGACAGCAACCATCGCACCCACGCCGCGCACTTCGGCGATGCGCGGCTGCTTGGATTTCGCAGCGTTGAGCGCATCGACCAAGCGGGCTCCCAGCGCGGCGGAGCGCTCGCAGAGCTTCTCGTCGGCAATGATGTCGAGCACGGCATGTGCGGCCGCCACCGCCAGCGGGTTGCCGGCATACGTGCCGCCGAGGCCGCCGGGGGCGGGGGCGTCCATGATCTCGGCGCGGCCGGTGACGGCGGACAGCGGCAGGCCGCCGGCCAGGCCCTTGGCCATTGTCATCAGGTCCGGCAGCACGCCCGTGTGCTCCATGGCGAACAGCTTGCCGGTGCGCGCAAAGCCGGTCTGCACTTCGTCGGCGATCATCACGATGCCATGCTCGTCGCACAGCGCGCGGATGGCGCGCACGAAATCGGCCGGCATCTGGTAGAAGCCGCCTTCGCCCTGCACCGGCTCGAAGATGATGGCCGCCACCTGGTGCGGGTCGATATCGGCCTTGAACAGGCGCTGGATCGCGTCGAGCGCATCCTGCGTGGTCACACCGTGCAGCGCGACCGGTGCCGGTACGTGATAAATGCTGCCGGGGAACGGCCCGAAGCCCGTCTTGTAGGGCACCACCTTGCCGGTGAGCGACATGCCCATGAACGTGCGGCCGTGGAACGCGCCCGTGAGCGCGATCACGCCCGGACGGCCCGTGTGGGCGCGGGCGATCTTGATGGCGTTTTCGACGGCCTCGGCGCCGGTGGTGAAGAACGCGGTCTTCTTGGCATGCGAGCCCGGCGTGATCGTGTTCAGGCGTTCGGCCAGTTCGACGTAGGAGCCGTACGGCACGATCTGGTAGGCGGTGTGCGTGAAGCGGTCGAGCTGCTCACGCACGGCCTGCACCAGGCGCGGATGACGGTGCCCCGTGTTGACCACGGCAATGCCGGCCGCAAAGTCGATGTAGCGTCGGCCTTCCACGTCCCAGAACAGGGCATTCTCGGCGCGTTCGGCGTAGCGGTCGGTCATCACACCAACGCCGCGCGGCGTGGCGGCCAGGCGGCGGGCATTCCATTGGGCGTTCTGTTGCGGGTCTCGGGCGTTCATGGCAGTCGGATGCTTGGGTCAAGAAAGATGCAGTGCGAGCCAGTGTGGCGTCATTGGCTCTGTACAATAAGACCCAATCATGTTTTTCTGATGGAGCCATTTTCAGCATCCGGCTCCCCATTCCGCATGGCCGACCATTCCCCTGCCCACCGCGCCAGCATGCTGGTCGACTATCTCCAGCGCCGCTTCGATCGCGCCGACCCCGGCGGCGAGCCTGACCACCGTCGCCTGTACCGCGTGCTGCAGGAAGGCATCCTGCGCGACGAGCTGCAGCCCGGCACGCGCCTGCCGTCGTCGCGGCAGCTGGCGGCGGAACTGGGCATCGCGCGCAACACCGTGATCCACGTGTACGAACAGCTCGGCGTGGAGGGCTACGTCTCGGCAGGCGTGGGCAGCGGCACATTCGTCGCCGACACCGCGCCGGACCGGCTCGACACGCCGCCCGCACCCGCCTCGGTGGCCTCCCCCATCACCGAAGCCGCCACGCCGTCGGCGCCGATGCTCTCTGCACGCGGCCGCGCCCTGGTGCGCGATGCCGGCGCCAGTTCGCGCCAATGGGGGGCCTTCATGCCCGGGGTGCCGGAGGTGCGGATGTTTCCGGCACGCATCTGGTCGCGGCTGCACAACCGCCTGCTGCGCAAGCCGTCGCCGGCGCTGCTGACGTATCCGGTCGGCGCCGGCTACCTGCCGCTGCGCACGGCGCTGGCCGACTACCTGCGCACCGCGCGCGGCGTGCGCTGCGAGCCCGAGCAGATCATCATCACCGCGGGCATCCATCCATCACTCCAGCTCATCGCGCAATTGCTGTGCGACGCCGGTGACAGTGCGTGGATCGAAGAGCCGGGCTACTGGGGCGTGCGCAGCGTGCTCACCGCTGCGGGCGTGCGCACGGTGCCGCTGCCGGTGGACGACGAAGGCATGCGCTTCGACCTCCCCACGCGCGGACGCCAGCGCAGCAAGCCGCCCAAGCTCATGGTGGTTTCGCCCTCGCACCAATATCCACTTGGCTCGGTGATGAGCCTGGCGCGACGCCGCGCGCTGCTCGCCACCGCACACGCCACCGACGCATGGATCGTCGAAGACGACTACGACAGCGAATTCCGCTACGGCAGCCGCCCGCTGCCGTCATTGCAAGGGCTGGACGAAGGCGGGCGCGTCCTTTACATGGGCACGTTCTCGAAAGTGCTGTTCCCCAGCTTGCGGATCGGCTATCTGGTCGTGCCGCCGACGCTGGCAGATGCGTTTGCGACGGGCTTGTCCGAGATGTTCCGGGGCGGCCAGATCCTCACGCAGGCGGTGCTGGCGGACTTCATTGCCGAAGGGCACTTCGTCTCGCACATCCGGCGCATGCGCGGCGTGTATGCGGAGCGGCGCGAGACGCTGCTGGGCGCCATCGCGCAGGAATTCGGGGACACGCTGCCCGTGCATGACGGCGCGTCGGGGCTGCATCTCGTCCTCGGCTTGCCGGCCGGCACCGACGACGTGGCCGTGGCCGAATGCGCGCTCGCCAACGATGTCGTCACGCGGCCGCTCTCTCGCTATTACCAGGACGATGCGCGCCGGCAGCCCGGCCTGCTGCTCGGGTACGGCCACGTGGAGACCGAAGCCATCGCGGCGCGGTTCCATACGCTGGCGCAGGCCATCCGCACCGCCGGCTGAACGCGGGCGCCCATGAAAAAAGCCCCGAGGTTCGGGGCCTTGGCGGGTGCGTGCGTTGGCCGGTCAGCTCAACAGGACCCGCAGCTGCGCATCGGCGCCGTCCACCGGCGACTTGCGGAACCCGCTCTTGGCATACCGGTGCCAGCGCCCGAGCACCGCACAAACGATCAGGTTCGCACGCGAAGCGATATCGGTATCGGCCGGCCAGGCGCCTTGCGTGACAGCCATGCGCAGGCTCTGCTTGAGCGAGGCCTC
Organism: Ralstonia sp. RL; assembly: GCF_001683835.1. NCBI lineage: Bacteria > Pseudomonadati > Pseudomonadota > Betaproteobacteria > Burkholderiales > Burkholderiaceae > Ralstonia > Ralstonia sp. RL. Next base: position 29,258 of record NZ_LWRX01000242.1, read on the forward strand.
GATGCGGTCCAGGCACTGCGCCATGCGCTCGGGCAGGCGCTCGTCTTCCCCGACCAGCGCGTCGCCGACCAGCACGCGTGTCATGCCGGGGTTCTTGTCGGCAAACGAGAGCAGCATGTGCGCAATCGCATGGGCCTGGCGCAGGCCGTGTTCCTCGCGCAGCGTGATCTGGTTGATGAGACCGAAGACGGTCTGCTCGATGAACTCGATCAGCCCTTCGTACATCTGCGCCTTGCTTGCGAAATGGCGATACAGCGCCGCTTCCGACACATCGAGCTTGGCGGCAAGCCCCGCCGTGGTGATCTTTTCGCCACGCGGATGCTCGAGCATGCCGGCCAGCGTCTGCAGAATCTGCACGCGGCGCTCGCCCGGCCGGGGGCGCTTGCGTGCGCGTGGTGCTTCCATCGCGGCTTCCGCGACCGGCTCGGCGGTCGGAAACTCCGTGTGCGCGTTGCTCATGACTTCCTGGCCCCTCTCCCGTTCTGACGACGGAGACACCGTCACTGCCTAACCGCGTCGAACAAGCCTTCGTTGTAGTTGAAGCACCGATTTTACTTTCACGCCCACGTAGCCGGGCCGGTTGGCGAACAAAATCGGTGCGGCCGCCGGTGGATGTGGTGAATTTGCACGCGCGCCCATGGCGGCAGCTTGCATTGGATGCAATGCATCGGCGGCGGGAGCCTGCTGGTCGCCAGCAGCAGCCGCGGGCGTGACTTTCCGCAGATAGCCCGTGACCCACACCGTCCTGATCCCGAGGCGCCGGTAGCGCTTGAGGTGGGACAGGGTGTCTTCCACGAGGATGGCGCGCGATGGCGCGATCCGCTCGCGCGCCAGCAGCCGGCGCAGCATCAGCGGATCGGGCTTCGGGCGCAGGCGGCGGTGCACCCACATGTGTTCAACGGCGATCTCGCGCATGAACGCGCGCTTCAGGCCGATGTGCCGCACCACCTCGCGCGCGTAGGCGGCCGGCGCATTCGTCAGCAGGATCTTGCGCCCGGGCAGCGCGCGCAGCAGCTGGGCGAGACCGCGCTCGGCGCGCACCATGGCACGCAGGTCGTCAAAGGTATGCGCGTGCGCGAGGAAGTCGGCCGGGTCCACGCCATGATGGCGCACCAGGCCCAGCAACGTGGCGCCGTAGCGCCGCCAGTAGTCGACACGCACCTGGCTGGCGGTGGCCTCGTCGGTGCCGAGGACGCGCGCCATGTAGGCCGTCATCAGCCGATTGATCTGCGGGAAGATCGCGTGCGAGGCGTGGTGGAGGGTGTTGTCGAGGTCGAACAGCCAGACCGGCTGCTGCCTGGGCGCCCCGTGCAGTGGGGAGGGCGCCACCTCGCGTGGCCGGGCGTGCGCGCGGCGCGCCCGGGCCACCCGGGTGGTGTGCATCAGTGCGAGCGGATCATCGTGCCGAACGCCTGTTCGGTCAGGATTTCCAGCAGCAGCGAATGCTCGATGCGGCCATCGACGATGTGCACCGAATTCACGCCGCTCTTGGCCGCATCCAGCGCGGACGAAATCTTCGGCAGCATGCCGCCCGAGATCGTCCCGTCGGCAAACAGCTCGTCGATCTCGCGCGCCGACAGGTCGGTCAGCAGGTTGCCCTGCTTGTCCATCACGCCCGGGATGTTCGTCATCATGACGAGCTTCTCCGCCTTCAGGATCTCGGCCATCTTGCCGGCCACCACGTCCGCGTTGATGTTGTAGGCCTGGCCGTCGTCGGAGAAGCCGATCGGCGAGATGACCGGGATGAACGCGTCGTCCTGCAGCGCCTTGACCACGGCGGGGTTGATCGCCTCGATGTCGCCCACGAAGCCGATGTCGATGAACTGGCCGGGG
>NZ_LWRX01000050.1:0-2837 GCF_001683835.1 Ralstonia sp. RL
CGGCGGCAGCGAGCAGGCGGAGTCGCCCGAATGCACGCCGGCCTGCTCGATGTGTTCCATCACGCCGCCGATGAAGGTGCGCTGGCCGTCGGACAGGCAGTCGACGTCGACCTCGATGGCGTCGTTCAGGAAGCGGTCGAGCAGCACCGGCGAATCGTTCGACACCTTCACCGCTTCGCGCATGTAGCGCTCCAGGTCGCGCTGCTCATGCACGATTTCCATCGCGCGCCCGCCCAGCACGTAGGACGGGCGCACCACCAGCGGATAGCCGATTTCCTGCGCCAGCGCGAGCGCCTCTTCCTCGGTGCGCGCGGTGCGGTTCGGCGGCTGGCGCAGACCGAGATCGTGCAGCAGCTTCTGGAAACGCTCGCGGTCTTCCGCAGCGTCGATCATGTCGGGCGAGGTGCCGATGATCGGCACGCCGTTCGCCTCCAGATCCAGCGCCAGCTTCAGCGGCGTCTGGCCGCCGTACTGCACGATCACGCCGTGCGGTTTTTCCTTGTCGACGATTTCCAGCACGTCTTCCAGCGTCAGCGGCTCGAAGTACAGGCGGTCGGAAGTATCGTAGTCGGTCGACACGGTTTCCGGATTGCAGTTGACCATGATGGTCTCATAGCCGTCTTCGCGCATCGCCAATGCGGCATGCACGCAGCAGTAGTCGAATTCGATGCCCTGGCCGATGCGGTTGGGACCGCCGCCCAGCACCATGATCTTCTTGTTGCCGGTCGGCTGGGACTCGCACTCCTCATCGTAGGTGGAGTACATGTAGGCGGTCTTGGTCGCGAACTCGGCGGCGCAGGTGTCGACCCGTTTGTAGACCGGGCGCACGTTCAGCTCGCGGCGACGCTCGCGCACTTCCTTGTCTGTGGTCTTCAGCAGCTTGGCCAGGCGGCGATCGGCGAAGCCCTTCTGCTTCAGCTTGAACAGCGTCGCGCGGTCGAGCTCTTCGAGCTTCTGCTTTTCCAGCCACAGTTCGATGTCGACGATTTCCTTGATCTGCACCAGGAACCATGGGTCGATGTGGGTGAGCTGATGCACTTCTTCCAGCGAGAAGCCTTGCGCGAAGGCGTCGCCCACATACCAGATGCGTTCCGGACCGGGCTCGCCGAGCTGCTCTTCGATGGTTTCGCGGTCGGTGGTCTTTTCGTTCATGCCGTCGACGCCGACTTCCAGGCCGCGCAGCGCTTTCTGGAACGATTCCTGGAAGGTGCGGCCGATCGCCATCACCTCGCCCACCGATTTCATCTGGGTGGTCAGGTGGCTGTCGGCCTGCGGGAATTTCTCGAACGCGAAACGCGGCACCTTGGTCACCACATAGTCGATCGAGGGCTCGAACGACGCCGGGGTGGCGCCGCCGGTGATCTCGTTGCGCAGTTCATCGAGCGTGAAGCCCACCGCCAGCTTCGCGGCGACCTTCGCGATCGGGAAACCGGTGGCCTTCGACGCCAGCGCGGAAGAGCGCGACACGCGCGGGTTCATCTCGATGACGATCATGCGCCCGTCCTGCGGATTGACCGCGAACTGCACGTTGGAACCGCCGGTGTCGACGCCGATCTCGCGCAGCACCGCCAGCGACGCATTGCGCATGATCTGGTATTCCTTGTCGGTCAGCGTCTGCGCGGGCGCCACCGTGATCGAGTCGCCGGTGTGCACGCCCATCGGATCGAGGTTTTCGATCGAACAGACGATGATGCAGTTGTCCTTCTTGTCGCGCACCACTTCCATCTCGAACTCTTTCCAGCCGATCAGGGATTCCTCGATCAGCAGTTCGGAGGTCGGCGACGCTTCCAGGCCGCGCTTGCAGATGGTTTCGAATTCTTCCGGGTTGTAGGCGATGCCGCCGCCGGTGCCGCCCATGGTGAACGACGGACGGATGATGACCGGGAAGCCGATTTCCTTCTGCACCGCCCACGCCTCGTCCATCGAGTGCGCAATGCCTGAACGCGCGGAACCGAGGCCGATCTTGGTCATCGCCTCCTTGAACTTCTGGCGGTCTTCCGCTTTGTCGATCGCTTCCGGCGTGGCGCCGATCAGTTCGCACTTGTACTTTTCCAGCACGCCGTTGCGGTGCAGATCGAGCGCGCAGTTGAGCGCGGTCTGGCCACCCATGGTCGGCAGGATCGCGTCCGGACGCTCCTTGGCGATGATGCGTTCCACCACCTGCCAGGTGATCGGCTCGATGTAGGTGACATCGGCCATTTCCGGGTCGGTCATGATGGTCGCCGGATTGCTGTTGACCAGGATGACCTTGTAGCCTTCCTGACGCAGCGCCTTGCATGCCTGCGCGCCGGAATAGTCGAATTCGCACGCCTGGCCGATGATGATCGGGCCGGCGCCAATGATCAGGATGCTTTGAATGTCTGTGCGCTTAGGCATTTTTGTGTTTCTCCATCATCGCCCGGGTCATAAGCCCGATAAAGCGATCGAACAGGGGGGCGATGTCATGCGGACCGGGCGAGGCTTCCGGATGCCCCTGGAAGCAGAAGGCCGGCTTGTCGGTGAGCTCGAAGCCTTGCAGCGAGCCGTCGAACAGCGATACGTGGGTGACGCGGCAGTTGTCGGGCAGCGTCGCCTGGTCCACCGCGAAACCGTGGTTCTGCGAGGTGATCATCACCTGCTTGGTGGCGAGGTCCTGCACCGGATGGTTCGCGCCATGGTGGCCGAACTTCATCTTGAGCGTCTTGGCGCCGACCGCCAGGCCCATGATCTGATGACCCAGACAGATGCCGAAGGTCGGGATGCCGCGCGCGATGAATTCCCTGGTCGCCGCGATCGCGTAGTCACACGGCTCCGGGTCGCCCGGGCCGTTGGACAGGAAAATGCCGTCCGGGTTGAGC
>NZ_LWRX01000123.1:0-555 GCF_001683835.1 Ralstonia sp. RL
TCTTCGATTCGACGAGAATCGGCCACAAATAGTCGAATGCCTTGCCTTCGCAGGACTTCTGGCAGCTGTTGAAGGCCACGGTGATTTTTTCGCTCTGCTCGCGCCACATGCGGACGGTGCATTTGCTGTCCCTGGCGTGGCGCAGCAGCACCTGGGGCTCCCTTGTCTCCTGCCGGAAATCGGCCAGGCTGAAGCGACAACGACCGCGCCCCTTGATCAGGATGTCGGCATCGAAATCGCTGACTTCTCCGTCGCCGACGGTCAGTTTCAGCTTGGTCGCCGTGCCGATTTCGTCCACCCGCGAGCACTGCGAGGCGACTGTCAGCGGCGAGGTGTCGTGTGGCTGGATGCCATGCCGGGCCAGGGCGCGTTGCGCCGCAGCCGACAACGGCGGCCGGGGCGAAGCTGGCCGACTGGCCGCCTGGGGCGCCCCCGATGCCTCGTCACGCCGGGCCGATGGCTCCGGACCGGTTGCGCAGCCGGCGAGGAGCGCCAGCCCCCCGAGCAGCGCCAGCCCGCGCTGCATCAGGCAATGGCCGCCGGGCGGCGGGTGTG
>NZ_LWRX01000163.1:0-1625 GCF_001683835.1 Ralstonia sp. RL
CCTTGGCTGGGCATCCACGCCCAAGGCGGCACGGTGGCGGGCCGGATGTTGATCCCGCTGCTGCCTGGCCGCATCGGCCCCAAGCGCTTCAAGACCGTGATCGACGGCCTGATGCGCTCGGGCAATGCCTTCTTCGTCGAGAAGAACGGTCGCGTGCTGCTGATGGCCGAGAACATCCGGGAGAACGCCGCGCAACTGGCCCGCTTCAAGCGCGCCGAGCGGCAGCGCTCCGGCACCAAGCGCCTGCAACGCGGCCAGGAGATTCCGATTGCCGTGCTGGTGCGTCGGGTGGATCTGAAGCGGCGCTTGGATCTCGCCGCCGGAGTGCAACGGGCCTTGCCGGCGCTGGCGCGGGCGATTCAACGGGAACTGGACGACATGCTGCGCTGACAGAGTTGTCTACTCTGACCAGGGATCAAGCACCACCAAATCCGGGTGCTGAAAATCCTTGAGGTTGCGCGTGATCAGCGTCAGTCCATGGGTCAAAGCCGTGGCTGCCAGCAGACTATCGATGGCAGGCAAGGGGCGGCGAGCCTGCGCCACCAAGCGGCCCCATCGATCAGCGACCTTGGAATCAACCGCAAGAATCCGGCCCGCGAAAAACATCGGCAACTCGGCTTCCAGCCAATCAAGCAGCGCCAGTTTACGGGGCGTTTCTGGCAGTGCGTCGATGCCTTTGCGTAGCTCACCAAGCGTCAGCACGCTCAAGTACAGGGTACTGGCCGGGCGCTTGGCAAACCACTGAGCGACCTTGGCGTTCGGCTCACGCTTGCGCAGTTCTGACAGCACATTGGTGTCGATCAGGTAGCTCAAATCGACACCTCACGGGTGAGGCTGGCATCACGCGTGAGGTCTATGTCATCGCTGCCGAACAACGGGGAACGGCGCATGAATTCAACCAGCGAATGCCCGGTACCGGTCAACCGTTCGTATTCGGCCTTCGATAGCACGACGGCCACAACCCTTCCATGCCAAGTGATCTCCTGTGGGCCGGCGCTTTCCGTGTCCCGCACGAGTTCAGACAAGTGGGCTTTGGCTTCTTGAATTTGCCAAGTGCGCATAGCGGCCTCCGAATCTAACCAGTCTGGTCAGATTCTAGCGCAGGCGTCAGGGGATACCAAGTCATGGCAAACAACCGCGCCCAAATCCTCATCCGCGCCGTCGACGAGACGCGCGCGGCCTTCGACTCGATCAAGCGGAACCTGGGCGGGCTGGCCGATGCGGCCAGGAGCGTCAACGGCGTGCTCGCCAACCTGGGCGTGGCGGTGTCCGTCTCCGGATTCGGCGCGATGGTGAAGTCCGCACTCGACTCGGCCGATGCCCTCAACAAGCTCTCGCAGCGCGTCGGCATCACGGTGGAGGCGCTGTCTGCCCTGATGCCGGCGGCCGAACTCTCGGGCGTGGCCGCGCAGACCTTCGAGACCGGGCTCAAGAAGCTCGCCACCTCGATGTTCGAGGCGGCCACGGGCTCGGAGGAGTCTGCCCGGCGCTTCGAAGCGCTCGGCGTGGCCTTCCAGAACCAGGACGGCACGCTGCGGGCCACCGACGCGGTGCTGCTCGATCTGGCCGAGCGCTTCAAGGCCATGCCCGACGGGGCGCAGAAGTCGGCGCTGGCCGTCGAACTC
>NZ_LWRX01000196.1:0-2959 GCF_001683835.1 Ralstonia sp. RL
AGCGGGCGAGGTGTCGTTGATGATCACCAAGCACTGCCTGCGTTTCTCGTTCAATCTTTGCCCCAAGCAGGCCAAGGGCGTGCAAGGCGTCCAGGGCCAGGTGCGCGCCGAACCGATGACGCTGGTCAGCGGCGACGAGCGCTACACGCTGCGTTTCGATTGCAAGCCATGCGAAATGCACGTCATCGGCGCAATCAAGCCGGGCATTCTGAACTCTCCGCCGCCGTCGGCCGTGCCCTACAGCCCGCTGGTCTTCCAGCGCAAGCGCCCCCGCTGACGGGGGCATGGCAGGCAGCCCGCAGCCCGGTGCTATATGAACGAGGAATCGTCGTCCGCGGCGCTCGGACCGCTCCAGTCGGCATCCAGGAAGTTGCTGTCCGCCGCCGCGTTGCCCGGATCGGCAGGAGGAACTTCCCGATCGTAATAGTTGTTGATGACGGTCGTTTCGCCGGACGCCGGGGCCCATCCCTGCTGCGCAAGGAACCCGCTGCCGCCGTTATGGTGGAACAGGCTTTCTATTCCTTGGAACAGGAGCGCGCCGCCGGCAACGCCTGCCGCCGTGGTGGCGATGCTGCCGAGCGTTCCGCCCAGCCCGCCGAGAAAGCCCGGGCGCGGCATGGCGGGAGACTGCGCGGACGGCGTCTGCGTTGCGGCAGGCGCGGGCACCGCCGTGGCGCGGGAGGCCGCGCTGTTACCCCACGCATTGGCGGAATCCAGAAAGCCTGCCGAACCGGATGAGCGCAATGCCTGCAATTCATTCTCCAGCGATGCGATGTGCGCCTTTGCCGATGCCAGCGCCTGATCCAGCAGCAAGGCGCGCTGCACCAGCAGATAGGCCGCATCCGGCTGTTTCGCGATGGCGTCGCCGATCAATGCCGCGGCCTGCGGGTCTTTTGCCTCCACGCGCGCCTGCACAAGCTGCGACAGAAAATTTTCCAGTAACTGCTTTTCCTGCGTATTCATGATCGCTCCTGTCAATCGATATCCATCGTCGATATTAAGGAGGCAGACTTAAAACCGGCTTAAGAAATCCCCCGCCCCCGGCAAACCCGCTCAGCCGGTCACCTTGCGCATCAGCGCCCGCCCGGCGAAGCGGACTCTTTGCGATAACGGGAAACGCTTGAAGGTCGATTTCGCCGTGCCGCTGGTAAACGCCGTGCGCTTCGAGTAATCGATCGCGACGTCGACAATCACCGGCCGCCCGCCGCTTGCCGCGCGCCTGGCTTGCGCGATCGCCTCGGCTATCCGCTCCCCGCTCTGCATCGGGACATAGGCGGCGCCGGTGGCCAGCGCGATGCCTTCGATATTCGGCCCGGCCAGCACGGTGCACGGCTTGCGGTTGTACGGAATCTGCTGGGCTTGAGCGATTTGCGACAGTTCGCCGTCGTGAAACACGAAATAGATCACGCCGAGGCGGTTGGCCGCCGCCGTGACGATCTCCATGCAGGTCATCATGAAACAGCCGTCGCCGACGATCGCGAACACTTCCAGGTCGGGCTGGGCCAGCTTGGCGCCGATCGCCGCCGGCACCGCATAGCCCATCGCGTTGAAATCGGTCGGCGTCAGCAGCCTGCCGCCGCGCCGCAGGGTGAACAGCTCCGCCGTCAGGAAGGTGTGATTGCCGTCGTCCAGCACGGTCACCGCATCGTCCGGCATCTGGCGCCGCAGCTCGTCGAAGAACCGCGCCGGATTCACGCGCCCCTTGCTGTCGTGCGCATACCATTCCTCGCGGTAGGCGCGCTTGTCCCGCGCGATCTGCTCGCGCAGCGCATTGTTGACGGCGCGCGGGCCGCGCGCGCGCAGCTCCGCCAGCAAGGCCGCCAGCATGGTCTTGGCGTCGCCGGCGATGTTGATGCGCCCCGGGTAATTGGCATCGAATACCTGCGGGTTGATATCGATGTGGACCAGCTTGTCCGGCACGGCCGCGCTGAAGCTGCCGGTCGGGATCTCGCCGAAACGGGCGCCGACCGCGAGCATCGCGTCGCAGCCGGCGAACGCATGGCGCGCCGCCGGCACCGCCGACGGGCTGAAGCCGAAGCCGGCATGCAGCGGATGGTCGCCCGGGAAAGTCGACAAGCCCTGCAGCGTGGTGCTGACCGGCGCCTGCAACAGCTCGGCGATGGCGACCAGCTCGTCGGTCGCCGCGCGCGCGCCCCAGCCGACGAACAGGCCCGGCTGTTTCGCCCCCAGCAGCAGGTCGGCGGCCTGCCGGATCAGCGAGCGGTCCGGCTCCTGTGCCGCGGCGGGCACGCTCCACTTCGGCAGCTCCCCGACTTCGCCGGGGAACAGTTGCAGGTTGACGGGAATCTCGATCAGCACCGGCCCTGGCTCGCCGCCGGTGGCGATGCGGTAGGCCTCGAAGATGGTCGGCACGACGTCCTCGTGGCGCAGCACCCGGAATGCCGCCTTGGTCAGCGGCTTGGCCAGCGCCATCTGGTCGATGTCGTGCAGCTGGTAGCGCTTGCCGGTATCGGTGCGTATGCCGCCGGAAAAGATCAGCATCGGAATGCCGTCCAGCAGCGCTTCGCCGATGCCGCTGGCGGCATGGGTCAAGCCGGCTGCCGGCACGATCGCCAGCGCGCCGATCGTGTCGCCGGCCGCCCGGCTTACGCCATCGGCCATGAAGGCCGCGCCGCCCTCATGCGTGACCAGGATCGGCGTGACCGCTTCCGAATTGTTCAGTTCGTCGTACAGCTCGGTGTTGTGCACGCCCGGAATGCCGAAGGTGAAGCGGATGCCGAGCTGCTCCATCGCGTAAACGGCCAGCCATGCCGCGGTTTTCTTCATGCCTTGTCTCCTTGAAAAATTATCCCGCAATCGATTTCGCCGCCCGCCGCGCGCTGTAGATGCAGCCGCCGAGGAAGGTGCCTTCCAGCCCGCGCAGGCCGTTCATCCCGCCGCCGCCGAAGCCGGCCGCTTCGCCCGCCGCATACAGGCCGGGGATCGGCTTTTCGGCCCC
>NZ_LWRX01000238.1:0-2569 GCF_001683835.1 Ralstonia sp. RL
CACGCGCGGCGGCCAGGTCGAGTCGCTGCATGTCGGCGCGGTCGCCGTCGTCAATGCTCGCGGCGAATTGCTGTACCGCGCCGGCGACCCGCATTTCCTCACATTCACCCGCTCGACGCTCAAGCCGTTCCAGGCGCTGCCCTTCATGCGGGCCGGCGGGCCCGCGCATTTCGGCTTCGGCAGCAGGGAAATCGCGCTGATGTGCGCGAGCCACTCCGGCGAGCCGATGCATGTCGAGACGGTGCAGGCGATGCTGCACAAGGCCGGCTGCGCAGAACATCATCTGCGCTGCGGCTGCCACGTGCCCATCCACTATGCGACTGAAGACAAGCATCCGCCGGCGCAGGAGCGCTTCAGCCAGCTGCATAACAATTGCAGCGGCAAGCATGCCGGCTTTCTTGCGTATTGCGTGCAGCATGGGCTGCCGCTGGACAGCTATATCGATCCCGCACATCCCTTGCAGCAGGCGATACGGGAAAACGTCGCGCGGGTGGCGGGAGTGCCGGAGGCCGGCCTGAAGGCGGGTATCGACGGCTGCTCGGCGCCGAATTACGCGCTGCCGTTGTCGCGCCTGGCGTTCGCCTACGCGCGCCTGGCGCAGGGCGCCGCGGATCCGGAAGACGGCGACTTGCTGGTGCCGCTGTTCGACGCGATGACCGCGCATCCCGAGCTCGTGTCGGGCACCGGCCGCATCGACCTCGCCTTCATGCGGACCGCGCCAGGCGACTGGGTGGCCAAGGGCGGCGCCGAAGCCGTGCAGGCGATCGGCATCCGTTCCGCCGGGCTGGGGATCGCCTTGAAGGTGGCTGACGGCAATCCGCGTGCGCTCTATCCGGCGGCCGTGGCGGTGCTGCAGCAGCTGGGCCTGATCGGAACGGTCGAGGCCACTCCGCTCGCGCCCTGGCTGCGCCCGCAGCTGCGCAACCTGCGCGGACTATACACCGGAGAGGTCCGCGCAACCGTACAACTCGTGACAGCCTGACGCCGCAGCGCCGGGCGCCGTCTCAGTGCATGTGCTGCATGCCGCCGGCCGCACCCTTGTTCTCGACCGTGACGCTCACTTCGGTTTTGCCGGCCTTCTCGAAGGTCAGCGTCATCGGGAAGGTGTCGCCCGCCTTCAGCGGCTGGCGCAGGCCGAACAGCATCAGGTGATAGCCGTGGCCCGGCTGCATCGTGATCTTGGCGGACGGCGGCAGATCGATGCCCGGCACCTCGCGCATTTTCATCACATTGCCTTCCATCGACATGGAGTGGATTTCGACCGATTTCGCGACCGGCGAACTGGCCGCAATCAGCTTGTCCGCGCTGCTGCCCTGATTTTCGATCGTCAGGAAGGCTGCGCCGGCGGGCTGGTTGGCGACGGTCGGACGCGCATAGGGATCGACGATGCGCAAATTGGCCGCTTTGTAATCGGCGGCGAGCGCCGCGCCGGTGGTCAATGTCAATGCCAGTGCGAAGATGGTGCGAAGATGCATGATGAGTCCTCGTGGATAAGTGGGAATGCGCTGTTTACGTCAACTGCCGCCTGCGAAGCCGTTCTGCCGCCATGCTTCGTAGACGACGACCGCGACGGTGTTGGAAAGATTCAAGCTGCGATTGTCCGGACGCATCGGCAGCCGGATGCGCTGCGTGGGCGGAAACGAGTCGCGCAGCGCGTCAGCCAGCCCTCTGGTCTCGGAACCGAACACGAATACGTCGCCGGGCAAAAACGCGACGGAGGCGAACGGCGTCGAGCCCCGCGTGGTCAGGGCGAACATGCGCGCCGGGTCCGGCGCCTCGCTCTCGATGTAAGCGGCCCAGTCGCGGTGCACCTTCATGCGCGCGTACTCGTGATAATCGAGCCCGGCGCGCCGCATCTTCGCGTCGTCCAGGGGGAAACCGAGCGGCTCGATCAGGTGCAGCTGCGCGCCGGTGTTGGCGCACAGGCGGATCACATTGCCGGTATTGGGTGGAATCTCCGGCTCGACCAGTACGACATGAAACAAGATCTACTCCCTTATTCAATCCGGTAATGTGCGGGCAAATACGAAATTGGTCACACGCGCGGCGCCGAAGCGCTTGAGCGTCGCCGCCAGCTCGTTCAGCGTCGCGCCCGTGGTCATCACGTCATCCACCACGCCGACATGGGCGCCGCGTACGCGTTCCAGGGCGTGACTGGAAACGATGAAGGCCCGGCGCATGTTTCGCATTCGCTCATCGGGATGCAGCAAGGCCTGGGCGGCCGTTTCGCGCTGGCGTTCCGTCAGCCGCGCGGCCAGCGCAACGCCCAGGGCGCGCGACAGCGGCTTTGCGATTTCCAGTGCCTGATTGAAGCCCCGTTCGGCCAGGCGGCCGGAGCCGAGCGGCACGGCGGTCAGCAGCGACGGCAACGGCAGCTTCTGCGCCCGCAATGCCGCGTCGCGCAGCATGCGCGCCATCAGCGGCGCCAGTTCCAGCCGGTTCCCGAATTTCAGCGCCAATACCAGTTGATCGACCGGCGGCGCATAATCGGCAGCGACGATTGTCGCATCAAAGGCGGGCGCCTGCCGCAGGCAGTCGCCGCACAGCGTGCCGCCCGCAGCGGGAAGCG
>NZ_LWRX01000030.1:0-841 GCF_001683835.1 Ralstonia sp. RL
AGACGGGCCACCCCGTCGCGCAAGCGGATGGCCAGCGGGCGGGCGCGCAACGCCTTCGTCGATATCTCGCCCGACGCATCACGAGCGGCATCAAAAAGGGATGACAGCCGCGTAGACAACGCGGTGTCGTACACCTCCACATTGAACTCGAAGTTGAGGCGCAAACTGCGCGCATCCCAATTGGCCGAACCCAGGCAGCACCACGCTCCGTCTACCAGCATCAGCTTGCTGTGGTCGAACGGGCCAGGCCGTTCGAAGATGCGCACACCGTGCTCCAGCACCTGCCAGTAGTGGGCGCGCGCGGCCCATTGCACCGTGGGATGGTCACCGTTCGCAGGCGTCAGCACGTCGACACGCACGCCGCGCAACGCAGCCGTACTCAGCGCCGCGATCATGGGCTGATCGGGGACGAAATACGGTGTCCAGATGCGCACCGAATGCTTCGCGGCGCTCAAAGCGCCCATGAAGGTCCAGCGCATCCGGTCCAGGGCCTCATCGGGACCGGCCTCGATGCCGCGCGCCCAAGAGGTTCCTTGCTCATCAGCCGTTACGGGCGGTTCGCCCCAGTAACCCTTGCTGAGCCGCTCGCCCGTGGTATCGCACCAATCATCGGTGAAGCACCGCATCAGATGCGCAATCACCGGCCCGCGCAGACGAAAGTGCAAATCGTGACAGGCCTGGCCCGGCGCATCGGGCCGCCAATACGGACCGAAGATGTTCATGCCGCCGGTGAAACCCGTCTCGCCATCGATCACCAGCAGCTTGCGGTGATTGCGCAGATGCGCGGCATGCAGGCGCGCGGGAATCAACGTCGGGTTGAACGTCGCCGCCGGAACGCCGG
>NZ_LWRX01000108.1:0-3166 GCF_001683835.1 Ralstonia sp. RL
GAACACCGACACGCGGTTGCCGTCGAATACCGGGCCGTTGACGAGCTTGTAGCCAGGCACGTATTTCTGCACTTCCTTGATCATCGCGTGGACCGATGCGGTGATCGCGTCGCGCTCCGGCTCGCTCTCGGTCAGGCAGTGGACGGTGTCGCGCATGATCAGCGGCGGCTCGGCCGGGTTGATGATGATGATCGCCTTGCCCTTCCTGGCGCCGCCGACTTTTTCCACCGCGCCAGCGGTGGTGCGGGTGAACTCGTCGATGTTCTTGCGCGTGCCGGGGCCGACCGAGCGGCTCGACACGGTGGCGACGATCTCGCCGTAGGCCACCGGCTGCACGCGCGACACCGCCGCCACCATCGGAATCGTGGCCTGGCCGCCGCAGGTGACCATGTTGACGTTCATCTCGCGTTTTCCCAGGTGCTCCTTCAGGTTCACCGGCGGCACGCAGTACGGGCCGATCGCCGCCGGCGTGAGGTCGATCATCATCACGCCGAGCGCGTTGAGCTTGCGCGAGTTTTCCGCATGCACGTAGGCCGAGGTCGCATCGAAGGCGATCTGGATTTCATCCTTCGCCACATGCGGCAGCAGGCCGTCGACGCCGTCCGAAGTGATCTTCAGTCCCATGTCGGCGGCGCGCTGCAAGCCTTCGGACGCCGGGTCGATACCGACCATCCACACCGGTTCCAGCACCGGGCTGCGCTGCAGCTTGTACAGCAGGTCGGTGCCGATGTTGCCCGGGCCGATCAATGCACATTTGATTTTTTTCATGTCTTGACTCTCATTGGATGCGTAGGGTGCGCGCGGCGCACCCTACTTCGGATTAATAGAAGCGCACCGAGCAGCCGCCGATGCCGCCGATGGTCACGCGCAGGTTGTCGCCGGCCTTGACCGGCAACATCGCCGCCAGCGATCCGGACAGCACCACTTCACCGGCCTTGAGCGCAATGCCGAGCCGGCCAAGCGTGTTGGCCAGCCAGGCGATGGCATTGACCGGGCTGCCCAGGGCGGCGGCGCCGGCGCCGGTGGCGGCGATTTCGCCGTTCTTTTCCAGCACCATGCCGCAGGTCGACAAATCGACCTTGCGCGGATCGACCGCGCGGTCGCCCAGCACGAACACGCCGCACGACGCATTGTCGGCAACGGTGTCGGCGATCCGGATCTTCCAGTCGCGGATGCGCGAATCGACGATCTCGAAGCACGGCATCACGCATTCGGTGGCGCGCAGCACGTCGGCGTTGGAAATGCCCGGCCCCATCAGGTCGCGCTTGAGCACGAACGCGATTTCGCCTTCCGCCTTGGGCTGAATCAGGGTTTCCATCGGAATCGCCTCGCCCTCGTTATAGATCATCGTGTCGAGCAGGTAGCCGAAGTCGGGCTGGTGCACGTTGAGCATGTCCATCACCACCTTGCTGGTGACGCCGATCTTCTTGCCGACCACGCGCGCGCCCTTCTCCATGCGGCGCGCGATCATGCGCTGCTGGATGTGGTAGGCATCCTCGATGGTGATGTTCGAATAGCGGTCGGTCAGCGGCGCGAGCACTTCGCGGCTGCACAGCGCCTGATAGAGCTCGTCGCCGAGCCGGTTGATAAGCGTGTTTTCCATGGTGTGGTCCGTATGAATGGATTCAGGATTGTTCGACATGGCGCATCCGATCAGAGCTTGACGCAGACATTCTTCAGCTCGGTGTAGAACTCGAGCGAATGCACGCCGCCCTCGCGGCCGATGCCGGACTGCTTGGCGCCGCCGAACGGCGTGCGCAGGTCGCGCAGGAACCAGCTGTTGACCCACACCAGGCCGGCTTCGATCCTGCTTGCCACGCGATGGCCGCGCTGCAGGTTGCTGGTCCATACCGAGGCGGCCAGGCCGTAGGCGGTGTCGTTGGCGCGGCGGATCACCTCTTCCTCGGAATCGAACGGCGCGATGTGGCAGCACGGCCCGAAGATCTCCTCGCGGCACACCGCCGCGTCGTCGGCCAGGCCGGTCCAGATGGTCGGCTGCACCCAGGCGCCGTCCGCCAGCTCGCCCGGCATGGCCGGCACGCCGCCGCCGGTGACCACCGTCGCGCCTTCCTCGACCGCCTTCCGGTAGTAGGACAGCACCTTGCTCTTGTGTTCCTGGCTGATCAGCGGCCCCATGCCGGTTTGCGGATCGTCGGGCACGCCGATCTTCATCGCTTCCGCGCCCTGCTTCATTGCGGCGACGAACTTGTCGAAGATCGGGCGCTCGACATACACGCGCTCGGTGCCCAGGCACACCTGGCCGCAGTTGGCAAACGCCGAACGCAACGTGCCTTCGATCGCCGCTTCGAAATCGCAGTCGGCGAACACGATGGCCGGGTTCTTGCCGCCCATCTCCAGCGACACCGGGCGCGCGCCTTCGGCGGCGGCCTTCATGATCGCCGCGCCGGTGCGGGTCTCGCCGGTGAAGGTGATCGCGTTGACGCCCTGGTGCGTGGTCAGGAATTCGCCGGCCGAGCCGGGGCCGAAGCCGTGCACCACGTTGTACACGCCCTTCGGCATGCCGACCGCGTTCATCACCTCGCCCAAAAGCGTCGCGGTCTGCGGCGTTTCCTCGGACGGCTTCACCACGACCGTGTTGCCGCAGGCGAGCGCCGGGCCGACCTTCCAGGTCATCAACAGCAGCGGCAGGTTCCACGGGCAGATCACGCCGACCACGCCGACCGGGGAACGCGTGGCGTAATTGAATGCGCCGCGGCCGTCGGGCGTGGCGGTCTCGAAGAATTCGGTCGGCACGTTCTTCACCACGTCGGCGAAGATCTTGAAGTTGGCCGCGCCGCGCGGAATGTCGATATGGCGCGCCAGGCTCATCGGCTTGCCGGTGTCGGCGCATTCGGCGGCGAGGAAGTCGTCGAAGCGGCGGTTGATTTCGTTCGCCACGGCATACAGCAGATCGACCCGCTCGGCGACCGCCATCCTGCCCCACGGGCCGGAGAGGGCGCGCCGCGCCGCTGCCACCGCCGCATCGACTTCCGCCTTGCCGGCCTCGGCGACCTTCGCGATCACCGCGTTGTTCAGCGGCGAGCGTTTGTCGAACAGGTTCGCGGTCGGGACGAATTCGCCGTTGATGAAATTGTTGATCTGCTTCATTTAATCACTTCTCCGTTTCATTTCATTCACCGTAGGGTGCGCTTTGCGCACCGGGCCT
>NZ_LWRX01000209.1:0-37080 GCF_001683835.1 Ralstonia sp. RL
CCCTCCTACCACCCGCCGTATACTCGGCCGGTTGCCGAAACAGCGGCACACGGGGGTGACAGCCCGGAATACTCAGGCGCACATCAGCCGCGCTTTGTCTTTACGCGCGGCTTTTTGTTTGCGCACGTCTGGCACTCCTATGGGCGGGCCGGATAGGAGGGCTTCGGCCCTGCCGGTTCCTGAGTTCCGGTCTGTCAACCTGTTCGGTTCCGCCCCACCCTCGATTGACAGCGAGCGGGGCGGCCCACTTACCGCAACTCAGGAGTCTGCTATGACTGGAAATCTCAGCAGCGCGTCCGCGCTCGCCCCTATCCCGAACACCTTCAATTTCGAATCGCATTCGGTGCGCGTTGTCATGCGCGACGACGAGCCGTGGTTCGTTGCGGCCGACGTGTGCCGCGCCTTGCAACTCACGAATCCGACCAAGGCGCTTCTTTCTCTCGACGCTGACGAGAAAGCCCTAACTTCAATTCAGGGCTTGTCCCGAGGAAACGATCGGGCCAACGTCATCAGCGAATCCGGCATGTACACCCTCGTCCTGCGCTGCCGAGACGCCGTAAAGCCCGGCACCGTGCCGCACCGCTTCCGCAAGTGGGTCACGTCCATCGTCCTGCCGGCCATCCGCAAGACCGGCCAGTTCACCGCACAACCGTGCATCGACGCCGCGCCCGCCGCCGCCCGCACACCCGCCGACCTCGCCAGCCTCTACCCCGCCGACGTCGAGCGCGCACTGCAACTGCTCAACAAACACATCTACCAGGCAGACCGCTACACCGGCATGCTCATCGTCCTGCAGGCCGACGACGCCAAAGAACCTGTCGTCATCTCCGCCGGCAGCTATCGGCACAAGCGCGCCCGCGCGCTGACTGACTTTGCGCGCGCGTCGGTGCAGATTTCGGATTTGATTGAGGCGGGGGTGTAGAGCGGGTGTGATGGGGCTCGCATCGCTGGCAGGGTTGTCGGCGGTGCGGGTACGGCAACCCTTTTCTTCGCGTGAACAGTTCCATCATTGGATGCCGTTGGCGCATTTACGTGCGTTCTCGACGACAAACTCGCGACCATCCTCGTCTGCCAAACGTAGGTATTTCGGCAGTTTGCTCGGGGCGACATCTTTTAGAACCCACAACGCTGCGATTCGTTGGTATTCGTGACCTGTGAGCCACGCCCTTTCCGCAAGGTGTTCGGCATGCTGGGACTTTAACGCTCCAAGCGCAAGCAACGCACGCCTGCTAACGTATTCGTCCGTATCGTCTACAAGGCGAAGTAGCACCTCTTCCGCCTTGTCCTTATGCGTAGACAGCGTTCCGAGTTGTGCCGCGATTTGCCACTTTGCGTCAGGCTCTGATGAATCAATTGCCAGCCGCGCAAGCTCAACGAGCGCGTCAGGTTTTCCAGCAAGTTGCTGGGAAATCCACTCCATCTCATTGTCGCGAGCAATCGCATAGAGCAAGTTTGCACGGCAGCCCTCGCCCCACGCGTTCGGCGGAACGGATTCTAATACCGCAATCGCGGTATCCCATAGTGATTGCCAGTGGTCGTAGCCGCACTCCCACTCGCCCGTTCGCTGGTGAGGCTGAAACGAGGCCGCCCACGCATTGAATTTCTCTACTTCTTCTTGCAGTGCATCTGCCGCGTTCATGGCTATATTGGTTGCTCTGGTCGCACCACTATACGGCGACGAAACACGAATGCTCAAAGTATAGTTACCCTCAGCTCAACTGAGGGGCATTCGCCCTTAACCCACCGTATATTGGATCAGCCCGCAGCGACCTCATAGGGTTCGTAGCCCAGCTGCTGCCATCGGACAATAGTCTCACGCACTAGGTCGCCTGTGCCTCCAACATGGGCGTCCGCCTCATGGCACAACGTAAGTTCAAAGTCGTGAGATTTGACGAAGATGTCGCCCCGGCCGACTTCAACAATTCCGGACTGTTCTGCTTGGATGACGCTCTCAAGAAGCGCATCCACCCTTACGGACTGCTCTTGCCACATGTCGTCGATGTCAAGATTGCAATCCCACCCAAAGCTAAGCTCAACCTCGCCAACCCCAGCTTCCGCTAGTTTGGCGATCACGAATTCCAGTTCTTGAAGTAGCAATCCCCGATTCAGTGGCTTAGTCCTGTTCTCGATCATTCTCGACCTCACGAATCGATTTCTCGTGTCAACGGCAGTGAAGCCCCCGTCACAGGATACCCGCTCACAGCAACCAAGACAGGCTGCCCCGTTACACCCACACATTGCACCCTCCTACCACCCGCCGTATACTCGGCCGGTTGCCGAAACAGCGGCACACGGGGGTGACAGCCCGGAATACTCAGGCGCACATCAGCCGCGCTTTGTCTTTACGCGCGGCTTTTTGTTTGCGCACGTCTGGCACTCCTATGGGCGGGCCGGATAGGAGGGCTTCGGCCCTGCCGGTTCCTGAGTTCCGGTCTGTCAACCTGTTCGGTTCCGCCCCACCCTCGATTGACAGCGAGCGGGGCGGCCCACTTACCGCAACTCAGGAGTCTGCTATGACTGGAAATCTCAGCAGCGCGTCTGCGCTCGTCCCTACCCCGAACACCTTCAATTTCGAATCGCACGCGGTGCGCGTTGTCATGCGCGACGACGAGCCGTGGTTCGTTGCAGCCGACGTGTGCCGTGCCCTGCAACTCACGAACCCGACAAAGGCGCTTCTTTCACTCGACGCTGACGAGAAAGCCCTAACTTCAATTCAGGGTTTGTCCCGAGGAAACGATCGGGCCAACGTCATCAGTGAATCCGGCATGTACGCCCTCGTCCTGCGCTGCCGAGACGCCGTGAAGCCCGGCACCGTACCGCACCGCTTCCGCAAGTGGGTCACGTCCATCGTCTTGCCCGCCGTCCGCAAAACCGGCCAGTTCACCGCACAACCGTGCATCGACGCCGCACCCACCGCCGCCCGCTCACCCGCCGACCTCGCCAGTCTCTACCCCGCCGACGTCGAGCGCGCGCTGCAGCTGCTCAACAAACACATCTACCAGGCAGACCGCTACACCGGCATGCTCATCGTCCTGCAGGCCGACGACGCCAAAGAACCTGTCGTCATCTCCGCCGGCAGCTATCGGCACAAGCGCGCCCGCGCGCTGACTGACTTTGCGCGCGCGTCGGTGCAGATTTCGGATTTGATTGAGGCGGGGGTGTAGAGCGGGTGCGGTGCGGCTCGCATCGCTGGCAGGGTTGGCGTGGCGATGCGGCTCATTGGCAATGATCGCTCCTGCCGGACGGGTACTGCAGCCGGAGACATGCGGCCGCTCTTGGCAGAATTAAAGCTGCGCTCTCTTGAAGAGGAAACCGGTTCTCTGCTCTCCTGCGTTGGGCAGTTGGCGTTACAGATAATCGACTTCGGTTCCGAGTGGTACGTAACCGAAAATTCTGAAGCCGAACTCTGTGACCACGCCTGGAACACGAACGGCGCGGAGGGCTTGCAGTACGGCATCACGCTGCGCCTCTGAGGTCACGGCGACTTCGACCCACTCGTCTTCTTCGTGACGGCCTTGGAAGTGATAGAACCACTCGCCATCCCACATGCCAACGTACCCAGTACGGATGTTGCGAACGCGAAACCGAGGTGCCATCGCCCCAAGCTCATACATGCCGATTCGGAGCTCGTTCCATTTGGTGTCGTTCATGAGAGGAACCATTGTCGGCATTCCGGTTGCAGTCACGAGAGGCTCCGCTCATTGAACGTGGTCGGTACGTTTGAAAGGACTGTAGCAGCGAAGTCGCTAGCGGTGCTCGGTTCACATGGCGTTCAAGGCACGCTATTTCTTCGCACACATAGTTTCCGCGCTTTTTCTTCGCCACTGCCTGCGGGCTCCCAAAATGCAACGTCCGCCGCAACAGCAAAACTTTTCTCAATTTTGCCCGAAGGGGCGACTGGCCGGTTTTGGCCGATAGCAGACGTTCGCGTCAAACCGATTTTCTGACGCTCCGTCAAGGGTTAGCACAGACACCTGCTCCCTCTAGCGCACGTTCGCGCGTCTGCAAGTATCTCAGTTTCTCAGCATCCCGCTCCGCCCCGGCGAAGAGATCGACAAGATCCGCCGCATCCTCTCCAGATAACTCACATCGGCCGGCGGCTCCATCGCCCAGGCGGGCGCCGGGCTGATCTTTACCTGCGCCGGCACCGGCGTCGGGCTGGCAACGGGCGCGCACTGACATCCGTACATCACCTGCAGCAAGAGCACGCTGCAGACGCGTGTTTTCAGCGGTGGCACGTTGCATCTCCGAGAAATGGGTACGGTCGAGCGCGTCGAGCTGGTCGGTAAGCTGCCGGTGTTTGTCGATGGCAGCCTGCAGCGCCGTCACGACGGTATCGACGGCGGCCTGGCGCTCGATGGCGTGGTCGCGCTGCATCTGCGCGATGGTCTTGTCGTAGCGGTTGGCTTGCCAGCCCCACGCGGCTGCTGCAGCCACCGCTGCCGCTGCCAGGAGCCGGAGGGTTGCGAAGTTCATTGGCTTTGCCTTGTCGGATGATGTGGGTGACCCACAGCCCTGCCACCGCCAGCGCGCAATGCAGTTGCACGGTGGCAATGTCGGGGGTGGCGTCAAGCGCGGCGGAGGCGCTGCCGAGCGCGCACAGGGCAACGGCGCCCAGCAGAAGCGCGCCGCGCAGCCCGTGCGGAATGGCCTGCGTGAGCGCAGACCACGCGGCGCCCGCGCAGATGGCCACGAGCGCCACGATGTCGATGGCGGTGAGCACGTCGTGTTGGCTGAGCGTCATTCCTTGCGGCCTCCTGTCCAGCGTTGGGCTGCCTGCTGCAACCAGTCGTGCACCAGGCGCCGCAGCGCCGGAAGCTCGCCATATGCGTAACCGACGATGGTCAGCCCGAACACGCCGGCAATGAACTTGATGGCGTCGGACTCCAGCCCCGCCGGCACGTGCCACAAGCCAATGACGCCGTTGCCGAGGTAATGCGCGCACGCAATGCCCAACAGCAACGACGCCACGCGCTGCACGGGCGTGCCCGGAATGAACCGCAGCGACACCAACGCACCGGCCGCGCCCGGCAAAATCGTGTCCACCACGCGCAGCAGCGTGCCCCAACCTGTTTGCTCAGCCATTCATGCTCCCAATGCTTGTTTGGCGGCTACCCAGCGCGTGCGGCGCGGCCCTTCCCCTTCCATGGCGGGGCCGCTGATGCGGCGCGTGATCTCGTCGAACTTGCCGGCGTCGGCCAGCTTGCCGAGCCCGAAGGCCCACCAGTACCAGCCGGCGGAAAGCGCGGCGTAGTCATCGCGCTCGAGCAGCTCGGGCCGCGCAACGAGGTCGAGATCCAGCGCGTGGCCGCACTCGCGGTAGTTGGCCAGGAAGGTGATTTGCTTGAGCCCGCGGCCCCGGTAGCGCCAGCCGTCGCCGCTTGCCGCATCGCCATTGCCGTACCGGTTGGCGTAGGCGATGTTGGCGATGCGTTGCTGCCGATCGAGCGGCACCACGCGCTCGCCCGGCTGGCGGCCCAGCGTGGCGGCCAGTGCGGGCGTGACGCGCGAGAACATCGCGGGCAGCGCCGCCACGGCGTAGTTGAACGATTCCGTTACGCGCGTGAAGCCGCCGGACTCGTGCCCGATCTGCGCGATGAATGCGGCCTGCTGCGCGGGCGTGGTGATGCCGAAGCGCTTGCACGTGGCCTCGATGTGCGGCCACCAGCGATCGGCGAGCGCAGGCGGCAAGGCTGCAGCCTTGCTGAAGGATTGTTTGTTCATGGCTTGGAAATGAAAAAGCCCGCCGGATGGCGGGCTGTTTTGAAGCGCTCGCAGCAGCGAACGCGGGAGTTAGGTAGTCAGGCGCTCATGAATTGGCGGCCTGCACCGAGCGTGCGTGCGGCCGATAGCGGAGCTTTGCCGCGATATAGGCCGGGACAAGAATTAACGCGACGTATGTTCCAAGGTAGCTGGCGACCTGATCCCACATAGGCGCGCCGACGTAACGCCGGTCCATCCAGTAGAAATAGACCTGGAACAGGATGGCTGGCAGCGCACCGGACAGAACCCATCGGATCGGCGCATTGCAAAACGCAAAGCCAATCGCCACACCTAGCCCGACTGCGGCAGCGATATGGAAATGCGTCCAGAACTCGCCAAGCAACTCATCGCGACCGCGCATGAGCAGCAGGCTGATCAGGCACGCAACTATCGGCCACAGCAAAAGCAATTTTGATGGCCGCGATAGCTCTGCTGGGCTCCGCGTCCATAGCCACCGCTTGAAAGCCTCGAGACTCCCATACTTGAGGCTGCGGAAACCAATGTAGGGCAGGCAAAACACAATGATTGCCCTCAGAGCCAACCCGAATCCGAACCCATACAAGGCGAAGAGCAGGCTCAGATACCAAGGGCCCAGACTGATGTCTTCCGGGTAGGCTTTCTCGTCAATGAGGCTTGCGTCAAACCACGATGCGATTCTGATGACGACCGATGCCGCTACGAACAGCCAGACCCCTATTTCAAGCTGCTTGCCCCACTTCAGTACAAGGGGCGCAATGGTGAATGCTGCAAGCGAGATCACGGCGAGCGCCAGAGTGTCCAACGCGGTCAACGCAGTTCCCCTTTAGGTCTAAGTTCTTTTGCCCGTGCATCCTGCCTCAACGGCCGTTCGTGGGCAACATTTGAGCGGCAAATCACCAGGCCCTTAGGGGAGCCGTCGGGCCGGGCAGACAATAGGGCACATCACTTGGGCGGCGCAGGAATGACCAGATTGGTCACCTTCGCCGCCTTCTTGGCTTTGCCCTGCCCCGCCTTGGCCTTGCCGTTGTTGCCGCCGTTCAGGCTCACATTCACCAGCCAGCTTTTGTTGGCGTAGATGTGCGTGACGGTATCGGCCAGGTAGTCGCCGTCGACTTGCGCTTTGAAGCCTTCCAGGCGCAGGGTTTTCTCGGCGCTGATATCGCCACGGCCGATCATCTCCAGCTCGCCTTCAGCGGTGCTGCGGTTCATGTCTTGCAGCTTGGCTTTGGCAGCGGCCCTTGCCGCTGGCAGGCTGGCATGCACGTGGCGGTCGGTGTGCGTGGCCTGCGCAGGCCCGCCGTCGGGCGCTTCCGGGTTGGGGATGTACAGGTCGATCTTGCGGCCGGTCTTGGCGTCGTGCGCGCGGGTTCTGACGCCGCCGACGCTGCTGCGGTCAGGAAATGTCAGGCGGTAGCGCATGAGGTCGGACGGGCGCAGCACGATGGGCGAGAGCGGTTTGCCGTCGGCGCTTTTGCCGCCGCCGCGCGGGGCGACGATGAGCCGGCCGCCCTTGACCGTGGCGGTGCCGCCGTACTGGCGCGCGAGCCGCGTGATGAAATGCAGATCGCTCTCGCCAAACTGGTCGGCGCGTTCGATGTGCGCCTCGATCGTGCAAGCGGGCTTCCAGCCGTGCCGGGCGGCCACGCTCGCCACGATGGCGGCGAGCGTGGTGCCGGTGTAGCTGGCGTTGCGCTGCGCCTTGGCGGTGGCGCGCATGTCGGCCGGCTTGCCGCGTATGACGAGGGTGGCGGGCGGGCCGCTCAGTTCGATCTCGTCAACGGCGTACGTGCCGCGTGTGGAGAGGCCCTTGCCGGCCCAGCCGAACGAGATACGCAGCTTGGCGCCCTTGGGTGGGAAGGCGATCTTGCCGTCGCGATCATCCAGCCGAATCTCGCAGCGGTCGGCTTCCATGCCCGGCTTGTCGGTCAGGCGGATCTCCAGCACGCGATCGCGCAGCAACGCGGTGATGTCTTTGCCGTCTGCCAGGACTTCGAATTGGGCTTCCATGCGCTACGTCCAAAGCTGGATGGGCTCGTCACGCGCGGGCGTGAGGTCCGGCAGGAAGATTTCCACGCCGGCGGCGTATGGCTGGCGGCGCGCGGCCAGGCCCGGGTTGGCATCGAGCACGGCTTCCACGGTGCCGGCCAGCGTGCCGTATGCGCGGTAGCAGAGCACGTCCAGCACGTCGCCGTCAGATGTTCTGATAGTCATCGCCATAGCGTCGGAACTCCAAATCGAAACCCTGTTTGCGTGGTGTGCCGTCGGCCAGCAGCCCGTCTTGCTCTTCGCCTACGCGATCGAGGAAGTAGCGGCCGAGCACGTCGCCCGAGCCGGTGGTCAGTTGCACGGGCTTGAGCGCGGCGCCGATGGCACGCAGGCGGTCGAGCTGCCCTGCCCCTGCGCCAGTGGCGGTGAAGATGGCGCCGGACACCGTGATGGTGTCGCCGCCGGCGCCCACGGCCTGCAATGCCTCTTGGCGCTGGATGCGTTCTTGCGCGGCGATGTTGTAGCGGGTCTCGCGGCGCAGGCGGTCGTATGCGGCCGTGGAGAGGCCGAACTGGAATTGCTCGCCGTCATCCGTCGACAGCACGAGCAGGCGCTCAGTGGCGCCTGCGGTTTGGCCGGCGCCGAGGATCTTGTCCGGGCCCAGCGCGTAGCTGGGCACCAGGCTGCGCACGTTGGGCGTGACGGCGGGCAGGACGGCATCGAGGCGGCGGCGCACGGTTGCCAGTGCATCAGCGGTGGATTGCGCCGCGCGCAGAACGGGGCTGAACCGCTCGCCCACTGCGGTGCGCTGGACGGCCGCCAACGCCGCGTCTGTAACGCCCAGCGTGCGCTGTGCCGTGCCTCTGCCGACCGCCATGCGGCCAGTACCGCCCATCGCGTCGCCTGCGGCGGCAAGCGCCGCGGTGGCGCTGGTCAGGTCACCCAATGCCTGCGCCTCACGGCGCCGGGCGTTTGCCTCTCCGGTGCCATCCGGCTTGCCGAGCAGGCGCTCCATCTGCCGGACATGCTCGGCAGCGCGCGCCGCATGCGTGGCCGCAGCGGATGCGAATTTCTCGAAGCTCATGGTGTGTTTCGTTACAGATGCGGGTGATCCGACATGGCGGCCCGGCGTTGTTGCGCGGCGTATTCGTCGAACTGGCGGCGCAGGTGTGGCATCAATTCCGCCGCGAGCTGGCGCGGGTCTTTGACGTCGCCGTTGACCGTCAGGTCGATCTTGGGTGCGAACTCGAACCGCTGGTCGACCTGCAGCGGCGGTGGCCGCGGCGCATTGGCGACCGCGCTAACGGTGCCGAGCGCTTCAGCCGCCCCGGCGGGCAGGACGGGCGCGCTTGCTGGTGTCGCGGCCACGGGCTTCTTATCGCTGAGGGCACGGTCGGCCAGCGCACTGCTGGCCTTGCCGCCCAGGTACGAACCCAGCATGCCGCCGAGCAACCCGCCAACAACGGTGCCGATGGGCCCCGCGATGGCGGTACCTGCGACGGCGCCGATGGCACGGCCTGCAGCGCCGCCGGCAAGTTCGCCGGCCAGCCCTGCACCAATGCCGGCGATGGCTTTGGCCTTGTCGGCCTTGGTGCCGGGCCTCTCGGCCGCTTCGGCGCTTGCCATGCCGGCCGTGCCTACCAGCGCCAGCACGCCAGCGACACCGCCGATCTTGCCCAGTTTGGGCGCTGCGCCATTCAGGAAGCGGCCGGTGGTGGCCAGCACGCCGGGCGTTTTTGCAGCGGCCGGTGCGGCCCTTGCAGCGGCGGCGCCAGCCTCCGCAGCACGACCGACGCCTGCAGCAACGGCAGTCCCGCGCGCGATGTCGGTCACGCCCTTCCCGATCTTCCACATAGCGCGCCCGGTCCTGAACGCCAGAATCGACGCGAGCACGCCACCGATGGCGACGGTGGCCTTGGGCGATTCCGCCGCCAGCTTGCCCACGGACGTGCCTGCGCTGGCGGCAAGATCCGCGACGGAATCCGTTACGGGCTTGAGCGCGTCGCCAATGCGCCGCATGGCTTCGTCCCACGCCTGCCCGACTTCGGCCCATTTCTGCTTGGAGCTGGCGCGGCGGTCTGCCAGGTCTTTCTCGATCTCGCCCGCCGCCTTGGCGCCTTCGTTCTTCAGGCGCTGGTACAGGTCGGCGTTCTGCATGTAGGCCGTCAGCGCCGCCTTGACCTGCATGTCGTTGAAGAGATCGCCGGTCTTCATCGTCTCTTCAAACGCGCGCATTTGCGCATCGCGCTTGGCGGGGTCGGATTCGCTGTTGAACTGCTTTGCGGCGGCGGCAAGCTGCTTGGCCTTGTCCGGGTCGGCCTGCTCGATGTAAGCGCGGGCCAGCACGAACGATGCTTCCATCGTGCTCCAGCCCTTGCCGATGGCCTCGCGCATCTTGGCCTGGTAGTCGATACCGGCCTTGGCGTAGTTGCCGGCCGTCTCTGCGCTGCCGATCTTGGAGAACCAGTTCTTCGTATTGTTGGCGGCTTCGTCGGCGCTGCCGGCAGTTTTCATCTGCACTTGCAGCAGCGCGCCGAGCTGCTCGACAGAGGTGTTGCCGACAATGCCCAGCTTCTGCATGTCGGCGAGCAGCACCGGGAACCAGCGGGCCATGTCGCTCGATTCGAAGGAGCCTTCCTTGCCCTGAAACGCGATGGTTTCCAGCGCCTGCGCCATCTTTGCCGGATCGTAGATCTTGGCGTTCTGCTCGAGCGCCTGGATCATCCGCGCGGTTTCCTTCGGGTCGGCGCCCTGGCTGACGGAGAACTTGCCCACCAGCGGCGCGAACGACAGCGCGCGGTCGAGATCCATGCCGGCCGACACCATCTGGTTGATGGCGTCTGCCAGCACGTTGCGGCCGATGCCGCTCTGCTGCGCGGAGGCGGCAATGCCGCTGCTCATCTCGCGCTCTTTGTCGGTGCGGGCGGCGCCGGCCTTGATGGCAATGTCGCGGATGATGGCCTCGTAGCCGGCGGAGATGGCCGTCGGTACCGCTGCGGCCGCGACAAACTTGGTGGTGTCGCCGATGGTGTTGCGCAGGCGCTCTCGGCCGTCGGCGAAGGCCTCCGCGCCGCGCGCACGCAGTTCGAGCCCGCGTGCGGTGCGGCCGAGCCGTTGGTACGAGCGGTCGAGCCGGTCGACCTCGAACCCGGCATCGCGCAGCGCGCGGGTGTTCTGCTCGATCTTGCGGCGCACCTTGTCGGCCGCGCGGTCGCCGGCGGCGTGCAGATCGCGAAACTCCCGCTGCAGGCGCTGCGTTTCCCCAATCGTGTTCTGCCAGAAACGCGCCTCGCCGGCGCGCTTCTTGAGGGCATCCAGCTTGGTACCGACCTCGTCTTCTTTGGCGGGGTCGGCGCCGCGCTTGATTTTCGCGAGCGTGGCATCGACGTCGACCAGCTTGCCGTCGGGCGTGGTGACCAGCTTCCCTTCTTTGCCGAGCTTGGTGACGTAGCTTGGCGACCAGTTCTGGCGCGCCGCGAACGCAGAGCGCGTCAGGAGGGTCGTTTCACTCATGATTTCACCATTTCACCTGGTAGGAGGTGAATTTCACTAAGCTAGAAAACTTGCCGCTAACGAAAAATCGCGGGTGCCCGCCCCCGCAGTGCCGGACGGCCTGAGGGGCCCCCGGTCTCTCTAGACGCCGAACGTACAAAGGGAGAGGCGAACCCGCACGCACCGACGCGGTGACCGCGCGGCGCTCTGGTCAGACAACCAAGAGATTCATCGTAGATTCCGAAAACCCGCCCGCAGCGCACTTGCCGTGACGAGCTGTTTGGATCTACTCACTTCCATTCATACGATGCCGCCCGGACGACTTGGGCGCGCGAGAGCTCTGTGAGCCAAGGGAAGCGCCGTTGTAGTGCTAGATCTGCAGCTGCAACGTTTTGGGCAGCACGGCCATTCTGCCAATGACTCGCGTCACAGGCCTCCATCCAAATTTCCTGGATCGTCGCTCGATCGGAAGCGCAGAGCGCAGGCCATGCCATCACATCTTGTAGGAACCTCCAAGGCAGACTCCAAGCTTCGAATGCCTCGATGGCAGTGACAATATCGAGCTGCATAGGGACGAATACGCTACCACCAACGTTGAAACTGTGTGAATTGCCGCCTTACATGTGCGAATTCATCAGCGTCGATGTGAG
Organism: Ralstonia sp. RL; assembly: GCF_001683835.1. Classification (NCBI taxonomy): domain Bacteria; kingdom Pseudomonadati; phylum Pseudomonadota; class Betaproteobacteria; order Burkholderiales; family Burkholderiaceae; genus Ralstonia; species Ralstonia sp. RL. Next base: position 11,871 of record NZ_LWRX01000209.1, read on the forward strand.
ATCGACATGCAGCCATGCTCGCCTTACCCGTCATATCGCAACTCTCAAATTTCCAAGAGATTTGAGGTGTTCCGGACTCGATACCAATCCGCAGGACGAAGTGACCGCCCATGTCTGCAAGTTCCGCAGCTTCCTCTTCGATGCACGTTAAACGAGAGACGAACGCATCCCAAGAAGAACAATCGAACCATAAAGACCCCCTATAAACGAGCGTATGCCGCGCCTGCTGAACTTCAGCCGCGACAAGCACTCGCATCGAAGGCAGATGTTCATCAACCTCGCATACATCCAGGTGCAACCGAAGAGGAATTTCTAGCTTGAGTTCCATCTCTCGCTCAATGTGTAGGGGAAGTCGTAGCTCTACATTCTAATGAGCGCCGTTGACGGGAGTCGATGAGACCGACTTTCCACACAAACCTGCACGGACAAAACAAAAAGCCCGACACGGCAATCCGGTCGGGCTTACGTTTTCTATGGGCGTGCGTCGCCCCACGAACCGAACTGTAAGCGACGCCCCTCACCCCATCAATACTCGACACCGAATTTAACAATCCAAGGCCTGATCGCCACCTTCGCCGCCGCATACGCCTGTGGCTGCCGCAACCCCGCACGCGGGTTCCGCCACACACCCGGCCCACGCCTATTCCGGCACTCCACCCGAATCGCCAGCGCGTGGTCGCCCGAGATCGCGTCCATCGCCGCCGCCACCTGCTTCATCTGCCACGCATCCACGCTCGCCTCGTGAATGTCATCCGTCGACATCCACTGCCGTGAGCTGGCCGACCCGCCGCACGTCGCATCCCGGTTCGAATACCACTTCTCGCCCGAGTACTGCGCCTCCCAGCAGAACCAGTCGAACAGCAGATCATCGAGCGCCTGATCCTCACTGGTCACCAACGCAGATCGCCTCGTCACCTCACGCGGCTTAACGCAATACATCCTGCCTCCTCGATCCGACAATTTCACGCATACGCGCCAGGTGCGTTTTCGCCTGTACCACAGCCGGCGGCGCCCCCACCAACGGCGCATCCGGGATCGGCGGCAAATGCTCCGCCACCGCCACCCGCCAGAGCGCGGACCATCGCTCCTCAGCATCAGCCCAGTGCGCCGCCTCAACGGCCTTCATCCCAAACCGCACAGCCGACCAGAACACGGGCCGCGACGGCCACTCAGCCTTCCCGCGCGCCGCCAGTGACGCAGCCTTGAACGCATCCTCCGCCGTCATGCCACACCTCGCTCAGCAGCTGCCGCCCGGCGCAACCGCCCGGCATGCCACGGCAGCCCAGCCACCGCCTGCTCTGCCTGTGCCTGCAACCGCGCCAACGCCTCCTCCTGCTGAAGCCGCAACGCCCTCGCCCGCTCCCGCGACTCCCGCACCGCAGGCGCGTACGACGGCACCCAATCCGGATCAGCCGCCCGCTTCGCGTGGTAAGCCAACATTGCGAACGGATCGTCCACGCCACCGGCAGCCATACGGCCCCGCCATTCGTCGATCACCACCTGCCTCATGCCCAGGGGTGCCCGAGCCACAATTCGCGCAACACGCGCCCTCTCCGCCGCGCCCATGTCCACCGGCCACGCGAGGTCAGCCTGCCACGCCACGGCCGAAACCTCTTCACTCTCTGGACGCTGGGCCGCAGGCCCATCCCCAACCACAGCGGTGCTCTGACCACGTTGCTCTGAGAGCCGGTGCCTCCTTGCGCCCCGACGGTGTTGGGGGCCATTTCGATCCTCCCGCGCCGCAGGCGTGGGGGACTCGATCTCTCTCTTCTCACGCCGCCGGCGTGGGGGGTTAGGGGGGTTGGTGTTTACGGGGTTACCGGAATACGGATGTGTGGCGGCTTTCGCGTTATCCACAGACTCGGGAATGTCCGTAAAACCCGCGTCAGCACTGAATTCGTAGCCATCCTGCGGGTGTATCGAACCTCGACCGGCTTTCTTTTGGACGCACGAATCCGTATCCGCCAACGGGCACGCAAAAACAAGCTCGTATTGCCCGCCAAGCCGGCGCAACAGCCCCAGCTTCTCGAGCTGCGCCAGCATCCGCTGCAGCTTCGACTTGTCGTGCGCCAGGTAACGCACCCCTCGCCGCGCAGTGCGCTCCGTCCACTCACGCAGCGCCTGATACGAGATCCGCACCACGCGCCCCACAATGCCCGTACGGAAATCCATACGCGGGCGCAGCGCCACCAGGTACAGATGCGCGATCTCCGCACCCGCCCCGGCCAGCGCGCTCAACTCAAGATCATTGATGCGATACGCCGACACCCTCGCCTCCATTGCTTCGCGCCAAGCCCAAATACCCGGCCAGCCACGCCACGTGATGCGCGCTGCCAACCGGATACTCGTTCGCCTCATCCAACGCGCGGCCAGACAATGCAGCCGCCCTGCCCTTGGCCCAAACAGCGCCAACGGCCTCGATAGGAATGTCCATGGAATTGCCCTTACAGCCGCAGCGGCGCGGCCTTACACAGCACGTCAAACACCGCCACAAACTCCGGCGACGTCGACGCAATAACAGTGGATCGAAAAGCGAGGCGCTCCGCCTCAGTTGAAATCGCGCGATAACGCGACGCGCAGGCCAACGCCAGCGCAGAAGACTCACCAGCCGCATTGAACGGCCAAAACACATCAGCCAGCGGCCACGCGCAAGCATCCAAAAGATGCTCCGCAAACTTCGACAGCACCGGCAGCCCGCGCGGCTTGAACGCCCCCGCAATACGGTGCCACGCACAACACATCTGATCGACGCGCTCACATGACAAGCCCACAGCAACACGCCCTGCCTTGCAGCACGTCATACCGTGTGAAAAGCGTGGCGTGTTGTCTTGCTTCTGTGTCATGCGATGCCGAACCCTGTCAAAAATCGATACAACGTGGCGCTGCAGGTTGCCGCCCGAACTGCTGGCGGCAACACTCCGTCGTCGGGTCGATGACCCCGACGAAACGCCAACCCTTTCAACGAGGAAACATGGAACTCAAAGACGCACGCGATGACGCAAAGAAATTGCTCATGACACTAATTGAGCAACAGCCCGCCATGTTTGGATCTGCGAACGCTCCCAACGGGCGCGCTGGCGAGACTGCGGCGCATTTCTGCTCGATGTTTATCGAGACCTACGCCGCCTACCTTGTCAAAACGACCGAGTAACCTCGTCCAGTAGCCTTAGCTCGCGCGTCAGGGCCTCACGAGCCACCGTTAGACGCGCGGGCATATCGAGAAGTGGGTCAATGTCCGCCACCACTTTCGCGCACAGCACATCAGCAATTTTCTTGGCATGCTCCGGCGACAACTTCGCCTGCCGAACGCAATTTTCTTTACAGCTTTGCATCACTTCTCCTATGCGCTCTCGCGCTTCAAAAAAACAGTCAATCACGCCTTGCCACGCAGCCGCTGCAACCGCTCAGCATCACGCTGCGCACGCACACGCAGCAGCTCACGCAGCACCATCACAGAAGCCGTCGCCTCTTCAAACTCCCGCTCCAGCTTTCGCATCTCACCCTCGGAAAGATGGTTGTCCGCCAGCGCCGCAGACATCGCGCGGCTCACATCGCCCACCTCTGCCAGCACCTTGCAAAGCGCCTCATACAGATCCGTATTCGGCAGATCTTCGCGAGCCACCTCGGGCAGAGGAATCGCCACCATCCCGTGCCGCCAGCACAAAGCCTGAATCGGCAGCTTCGCGTTCGGCACACCCGCGCCTTCCGCGTGCTCAACAGTCACCGACACCTCTTCAAACGACACATAGTTCGTCTGCACATGCGGCAGCAGCTTGTTGCGCAGCACTGCGGCGGACTTGTCCATGCGCGCGGCCAATCCTTCAACGCCGCCCGGGTAGCCACGCGCCACCCAGTAGAGCGCGTAGTGTTGATTGATCTCGGAATAGTGGTGGCTCAAGTTGTCTCTCCTAAAGAGCTGTCATAGACCGGGCGTGCGGGTCGCACTACCGGCGGTTTTGGTGGGCGCGTACACTTGCCTCATCGTTGGAACGGCACGATCCAGCGCGCAGAAGCTGACGGCTGAAAGCCCTCGTTGGCCAGCAAGCACTGCTCGCCCGGCTCACGCGACGAATGCGCCGAAGACGTGCCGCAGATGCCGCAGCCGGTATCATTCGAGGCTTGGGCCGCATTGGCCGCTGGTGTAGCCGTGTGAATGACGCGCGGGCAGAGATAAGCTCGGGCCAGATCAAATGCCAGTCGTCGGGACGAAGGTGTTTGCGCGTAACAAGCGCACGCGTCTCCCTCTCGATGCCAACGCAAAACATCGGCCCCAACCGGATGCGAAGGCTAATTGCCTTGCGCAGATAGCGGATCGTCGTGCCACACAAGCGCGCGAAATCCGCCTGTTCATCCGGCGACATTGCGTTTAAGTAAGCCCGCAGGTTTTCCATGCGACGATGGTACCCACGGGTATTTTTTATCTCAATACCTTGGCGGGCCGTATCCGCAAAAAACAGGGCCGGAATTTGTAAAGAATGGATAAGTACGAACGACGTCGGCGGCGGCTGGACCAGATTCGAGTCACTCGCTTCGAGGGCTCGATCGTCAAACTCGCGCAAGCAATCAGCAAAGCGCCGTCATACGTCGGGCGCATGCTGTACGAAGAAGGCAAAGCTGGCCGCAAACGCATCGGTGAAGACGTCGCCCGCGAGATCGAGCAAGCGCTCCACCTGCCGCCTCTCTCCCTCGATGCAGAAGACGACGCCCCGCCCGCGCCGGACCTTGGCGCACTGGCAATCAGTGCGTTGAACGACCTTTCGGAACGAGACATCGAAGCAGCGATTGCGACTCTCGAAGCGGTGCTCGCGGCAAAGAAGCAGCTTAAAGGTGGTGCACGGCTTGTCGAATTAGATGGACCGAAGGCAAAGCGCTTCGAGGAAGCACCGGCAGAGGTCGCCGAGCCATCCGACTATGGCTATCCCCCGCTTCCCAAGGCAAAGGCACAGCGCAAGCGCGCCAGTTAAAGAATCCCGCTTCGGCGGGATTTTTTATTTCCTGTTGAGCTGGATGCGAATAGGAGAATTCTTATTCTATTGTTGGCCGCCCACCAACAACATGACTGCCCGCGCGGGCCGTCAGTCGAATCAACAATGGGCACCCTCATTCAGTTTCCTCAGCCAGGCACGCGCACACCGCCTCGGCGACCTCCGTCCAACGACAGCGAAGCACAAGACGCGCGTCTCGCCTCGGCGTATCGGCGCGACCTCGATCGCGCAGTTTCACGGCTACTCGAGCACGTTCAGAGCGATGCTTACGACGGTGTCGCGCTGGTTCTCATACCGACATCGCCAGCGCGCAAGGCAGCCTTCGTTGTCGGAGGGTTCTACAGGCACAGACTGACAGATGCTGCAGATGCCGCGATGCAGTTGCATCTAACGATCAAGTTGCGCGCACGCGAGCAAAGCGCGGAGCCGCAGCGCTGCCATAGCCAGAAGACTCTCCAGCATCCACAACCGCGCAAGGAACCGACCTCAGAGCAAGGTATGCAAGCGATTCTGCAAGAAAGATGGAACAACGCGACCGCCCGATATCAGCACTGCGAGCAATTGCTTCGCATCGCCTTCAGTAAGCAGCTTCGTGCCTCTCCCGAAACCACGGCCATTCTGTTGAGCATCACGCAGTTGCACATCGAAACGGTGGCGAACTGTCTATGGGAGTTGGTGCGCCAGCCGGGTAGAACGACCCCTAAAGAGAGGCACGAAACATTGATCGCGATTCAGCTTTTCCGCACCGCGCGTGCGCAAGTGTCGGCCTGGATGCCACCAGTAGGTCAGGAAGACGCATATTTTTCTGCAAATGCCCTGGCCCTCTCAGAAGACATCTTGCGCGAAGGCGATGTACTGCTTACGCGCGTTGAGGACGCGCTCAGCCGACTTGCTGGTGATATTCTCATTGAATCCGTGGGCACGTAGTACAACCCGGCCCCATGGATTATGTGGCGCCCTATTCTGCGTGCCCACAAAGAGGGGATGCCTCCTTGTTGATAATCATGAAAAATGGTTACGGACGCGCGTTGCGGCAACCTACAATTGGAAGGCCCACGTGGAAACGCGCGAAGCTTGACAGCTATTGTTGAGTGAGGCAACCATTCTGTCGGCGCCGCGCAGTGACGAGCGCAAACGCATTGCGGTCAATTAAGAAGACACAGTTGAAGATAACCAGAGGCTTCGAACTGTAGATCACGACTGGCAACGTCAGTGGCAAGACAAGGGGAGGAAGCACGTGGATGCGACAAAAGACAAGTTCGCTGCCGGAGAGCAGGGGCTCGGGTACATCTATCAAGTCCGGTTCGCGCTTGCGCACTTGATGGGGCAGGAAGAAAGTCAAACGCTATTCCTCGAGGCCGACGACGACGTCAAAGTCGTCGATGTGGATGGTCAAAGCACTCTCATTTCTCTGAAGCATAAGAAAGTCGGAGAGACAGTCGGCACTCTATCCGTCGATTTTTGGAAGTCTGTGCGCATTTGGCTTAGCAGGTACATTCGCGACGGCAAGCTAGCCTGCGACCACTCGTACTGCATGGCAACGACCGCGCGTGTAGGTCAAAAATCGGAGCTTCGCTTCTTCCTCCCTGGCTCTGTGAAACCGACCGGCTTTGAGAACAACCTCCTGACGGAGCTCGATGGGTCAGCTTCGGAACTGAGCGGCGAAATCAGGACAACGTTGAAAGCGCTCAGCGCGACCGAACGGCAGGATTTTTTCTCTCGGATTGTTATTGCGGACGAATCACCACGCATTCCAAACCTCGAAGCCGAGATCACGAGGCAAATGAAGGCGGTCCGTCAAAAGTATCGCGATGATATCCGCGAGAGGTTAGAAGGATGGTGGTGGAGCCAGGCAATTGCGCACCTCGAAGGCACACGGGGCGCAATATCCGGCTATGAGGTATGGGATAAGGTCGCCGCCTATAGCGAGGAGTACCGTGACGATAATCTGCCGATCACGTTCGGTGACAGCCTCCCACCCGAAGGTGTCGACGCGGACAAGGACACTCGCCAGTTCGTTCAACAGCTACGGGCGATTGGCATGCCCACCTACAGTCTCGAATTAGCCATTCTCGACTTCCACCGAGCTTTCTCACAGCGATCTCACTGGGCACGAACAGAGGTGCTCCTGGATGATGAGCTCGGCAAGTTCGAGAGAAAGCTAGTCGGCGAGTGGAACAGGGTGCGTGCTCATAAGAAAATCACTCCAACCGCCTCGGAACAAGAGCTCGAAGAGGTAGGGCGTGCCCTCTACGAATGGGCAGAGCTGAAGTGCCAGACTCAGATTCGGGCGCGCGTTACCGAGGAATTCGTGCGGCGCGGGACCTTCCATATCTTGGCCAATCGCTCGCCAGAACCGGCAGTGTATTGGCACCCGAAGTTTGCTGAGCGCCTCAAAGCAGCACTGGAGGCCGCTCAATGATGAACTGGGATAGTCGGCCGTTCGAGATACGAAACCTCTTCAATCCGGCGTTCTGTGCAGTGGTGCTTGCAGCAGCTATTAGAGCGTATCAAAAGCAGGCGGGGGCCCCTATGCCTTATTCGCTGACGCTGCTTATTCTCCCTCTCGCCTTACATCATCGGACTTGTAACGAAATTGCCTTAAGTCCGAAGATTTCGATCCTGCGCATCATTGCCCGTCAACCAGACCTTTTGGTTGATTTCGCACCTCGCGCGCGCGGCTTGATTCAACCGGCTATGGAGGCCTTTGCGTTATTGGCACGCCATAACTGCATCGAGGTGACCGACGCGGGGAGTATCAGCTTGGGCCCCAAAAAGGTGTCGATGCGCAAGCTAGCCACGCCCGATGCGGAGCGATGTAGGTCGACTGCGGCCACAATTGGCCGCCAGTTCGCACAGATCAACGACCGAGTGACCATCTACACGAGTCTTGGCATCCGTCCATGAAAATTGCCTCCATTCACCTGTATAGCCACGACGGTCGCCGGCGTGACCTTAAACTGCAAACGGAAGGGCTAAACATCATCACGGGGTTGGCCTCCACCGGCAAATCATCGTTGTCTGACATTGTCGAATACTGCATGGGAGAGGCGGACTGCAAGATCGCAGAGGGCTTCATTCGGGAGAAAGTGTCCTGGTTTGCGGTCATCTTTGATTTCCCGGGCGAGCAGGTTTTTGTCGCGAAGCCGAACCCTCAACCGGGAAAGATTTCATGCTCATTGGCGATGGTACGGCGCGGCTCCAACCTGCAGCCCCCGCCCCACTCTGAACTTCAACATGATGGCGGCGATGAGCTCGTTCAAAGCGTGCTTTCAAGCTTGCTAGGAATCCCCGAAGTCAGGACATCCGTCCCCGAAAGAAGCACTCGCGACAGCTACTCTGTCAACGTTAAGCATACGGTCTACTACCTGTTCCAGAAGCAGGGCCTCGTTGCTAACAAGGATCTGCTGTTCTACCGGCAATCTGAAGAGTGGTTACCGCAGACAATCCGAGATACGTTCGCTGTGCTCTTTGGTGTCTCACACGCTGGCCAACTCGAGGCCGAAGCGAACCGGCGCGCAGCGCAACGGGAACTGAGGATTGCACAGAAGGAACTTCGCTCCGCGGAGCAGTCGGAGAACGTTTTAGACACTCGTGGCGTTGCACTTCTTGCGGAGGCTCGAGCGGCAGGCATCGTCTTCGGTAGCGCCCCCGTAATGAAAGAGGGCGAAAGTGAGTTGGTCAGCGCCCTGAGACAAGTATTGACGTGGAGACCCGGCACGGCCCTTCTGCAGAGTGACGGCTCGGTAGCCAACCTTCAGTCAAGGAGGTCGATCCTTCGGTCGCGCCGCCGCCAGCTAACGGAGCAAATTCTTGCTGCGCGCCGCTATTCCGAGGGCGCATCAGCCTTCCAAAACGAAGCGAATGAGCAGCGCTCCAGACTCGAATCGATCCATAGCTTGCCTCAGAGCACAGACGGCTCTTGGCAGTGGCCATTCCTAAGCGAATCAGATGCTCGAATGGACGGGGTAGCCGAAGCGCTTCTCGGTGAACTGCGAAGACTCGAAAGCGACCTTTCACAAGTTGTAGGCAGCCGGCCTCGCCTTGACGAGCACCTCGCTATGCTCAGCAACCGCGCTGCGGTACTAGCCGAAGAGGTTGAGCGGGTCGAAGTTGAGCTTGCGGCAACTATCGTCGCCGACGAGAAAGCTGCGGCACAAGACGACGCCAACACAGTAGCCGCAAGGGTTCAGGGGCGCGTGAGCTTCTTCCTCGACAACCTAGAGTCTGGTGAATCTCTGGCAGCGCTGCGTAGAAGGGTCGATCACCTTAACGCAAAGGTAGCTTTGCTGACCGATCTCGCGGGCTCGGACGAGGACACAGAAGCGCGGCTGGAGTCCATCGTCACAAACGTTTCTGTCACGCTCACCGAGCTTGTCCGTGAGTTCAAAGCCTACTTCCACGAGTTCCAGTTCAGGCTGGATGTGAACAAGCTGACCGTCGTGGTGGAGCGACCTGGCGACCCCATTCCCATGAATCGAACGGGCGGAGGCGCTAACTGGCTGGCATACCACATCTCTGCGCTGCTGGCCCTGCACCACTACGCTGCAGAGAACGATCGTCCGATCCCGCGATTTCTGATGCTGGATCAGCCCACGCAAGTCTACTTTCCTTCGCAGATGGTCTACGAGTCGGCCGCCGGCGACGCTCAGCGTACCCATGCTGACGCAGATGTAGTGGCCGCTAAGCGACTATTTGAAACCCTACTTCGATTCACCCGGGAGAAGGTACCGGGCTTCCAACTGATCGTCACAGAGCATGCCAATTTCGCCGATGGTTGGTTCCAGGAGGCTTTGGTAGAGCCCCCATGGGTGAACCCACCCGCTCTCGTTCCTTCGGATTGGCCGACCCCGAGACGTTAAGTGTTGTGTCGCGTCGAAGAGCCGTACGCGCTGTTTCGGCAAGCGTCAGTGTCGGCTCCCTTCTCGCCGATCGCACCGATCGCTTGACACCGTACGGCGCATAGCCGCCCATCGCTCTTGCCACCGCTGGCACCTAATCACTTCTACGTGTAACACATCTCAACACCGAAACATACCCATAGGTATTGCATACACAAATACCCCGAAGTAGTCTTCACTCCACCAACACTGTGGAGTGCCAATGCAACGCCTCTTCCAATTCGCGCACGTCTTCACTTACCTCGCCGCCCTCGGCGCGGTCCTAGCCTTCCACGCATACGCCCTCCATCTCGACGAAACGTCCGAGACAGAGCCCGCGCCCGTCGCCCAGCGACAGGCATGAGGAGGACACGGTGCGCCGCTCCACCCTCCACCGCCTCGCGTCCGGCTACTTCAGCCACCACCCCGCCCTCGGCCTTGCCGTAGTGCTCTTCGCGTTCGGCCTCGCCGGCGCCATCGCGCCCGAAGCCGCAATGGTGCTCGGGGGCTGACATGCCTCCGCGCCCCATCGCAGACGCGGCCGTGCTCGCCGAGCGCAACAAGCTGCGCCTCATCTGCACCGACGCGCAAGCCCTGGCAGCGGGCCCCATCCGCACCGCCATCGAGGCATCCGCGCACGCCCGCACCCATCCGCGCATTCGCACGACCCGCCGCGTGTGGGTCGACCTCAAGAAGCTGGCTGCAGGCGACTTCGACGACTGACCAGCCGCAACGGAGATCAACCATGCATCGCATAGTGAACCGTACCCCCGCCACCCTCCGCATCGGCAAGCACGACGTGCAACGCCACCCCCTGCCCGGCTCGCTGCATTGCAGCTACAGCCTGCGCGTCAAAGGCGTCGTCGTGTGGGAGAGCATCAGCATTCCGTCTGCGCGAGATCTCGATGGCGCCGTCAGGACGCACCGCTCGTGTCAGGAAGTCATCGAATCCGCGCGCCGTGGTGGGCGGCGGATGGGTATGCAGAAGATGAACGGCCCTGTTCGGCCGAAGCGGGGGGGCGTTGTGATGCTGACATCCGCACCGTCGCGAAGCCATTGCAATCATTGGCAAGCCAGCCAAGCTCCAAAGGTCTGTCGGCCCGCTCTTCGCTATCACGGGGCCAAGTTCCGTCTCGCACAATGGGTGATGCGCTTCTTCCCTTCGCACATCTGCTACGTGGAACCGTTCGGTGGCGCAGCTGGTGTTCTTCTGCAAAAGGAACGAACGTACGCCGAGGTCTACAACGACCTCGACGGCGATGTCGTCAACTTCTTTTCAGTCCTGCGGGACTCGCGCCAACGAGCGGCCCTCATCGACGCCTGCCGGCTAACGCCGTACGCCCGAGAGGAGTTCGAACAGGCATGGCAGCCAACCGACGAACCGATCGAGCGCGCGCGCCGACTCGCCATCCGCGCGCAGATGGGCTTTGGGTCGGCCGGCGCCACAAAAGGGGCAACGGGCTTTCGCATCGACACTAAGCGTGAATACGGCACCGCGCAAAGCGGCTGGATGGAATATCCGGACGCGATCGAGGAAGCCGGCCGGCGACTGCAGGGCGTGCTTATCGAGAACCGGCACGCAATCGATGTCATGCGGCAACACGACGCCCGCACGACGCTCCACTTCGTTGATCCGCCCTATCTGCATGAGACGAGGCAATTGCGGGGCGCACGCGGTTGCTACCGACATGAGATGGACGACGAAGACCATCTCGAGCTGCTGAAGGCGCTGCGCCAGCTCGACGGAATGGTAGTGCTTTGCGGTTACCCGTCCGAAATGTACGACGACGAGCTACGCGACTGGGAAAGGCATACGAAGCTGGCTCGGATCTCTGCGGGCCGCGGCACTTCCCTGCGTACCGAGGTGGTTTGGCTCAACCCCGCTTGCGCCGAGGCGGTTCAGCGCGAAAGTGCGCAAATGCAGTTGATCGTCTGATCTAGAGATACATCGCATAAGCACCCATGGCACCAACGCAGACGATGACGACAGCCATTGCCCACCAGCGCAGCGACTCACGATAGATGTTTGATCGATACATCGCGCCATCGTAAGTGGCGCATGCCCGTCATGGCGCGGGTGTAACAGGATTTGACGAATTATGGATACGACCTTTCTGCTCCTCGCTCAGTATGGCGCCACGGCCGTTGTTCCCTTGGAAATGGTGGCTCGAGACTACTTCAGCCACCTAACCCCAGAAAAGCTGTACAGGAAGATCAGTGCGGGCGAGATTGCTTTACCTTTGATCCGTATGGAGGGCTCGCAAAAAACAGCCAAGGGCGTCCATGTAAAAGAGCTAGCGTCGTACATCGACAGCCGGCGTGCAGCGGCTTGCAAAGAGTGCGCTCAACTTGCTGCCAGATGCTAGCGGCTCGCTTGACTACCAAACAGGCCAACTCACCCGCCCTACGCTCACCGGCCTCAGCTGAACATCGGCGGCGTCCAACAGTGCTACACGAACCGACGCGTAGCCCCCGCGCTTTGCTCCCGCCAACCTTTCGGGGATGGCCCCGCCTGGTCGCAAATTATCTGCCCAAGGCGTGAGGGTCGAGCTCGGAGACTTTCACAACTACGCCGCCAGACTCATCGTCGTAGTCGACCACCAGTTCATCGCCCACATATCTAGGGTTGTCGTAGCGACGTGCCACTGCAAGGGCTAGCTCCTCCGTTTCATACCCCTGTCGATCGGACGTGGGCTTGAAATAAGGTTCAACACGGGCTATTTGCTCGCGCTCCGCATCGGCGGGAGCGTAAATGAAAAGCACGGGCCAGTGTCCGCGTCCCTCGACTGCAAAGGAGCTGCGCCCAATGCCCAACTTGGCATCACGGAATGCTTTACCGCTCATATTTGCTCGGAGTATCAGCTGTGCAGATGAGCGCCTGAGTTCCGACAAGCGAAAGGCCTCTTGGCATCCGCCGGGGCTTCCCGTGGCATCATCGGTGCTACAGCAGTGCTACGTGAATCTATCAAGCCGCTGGAAAGCCGCGTCACTAGGTCATTTACAGGCATCAACCCGTCCAGTCCATCATCGGAGCGACGGACAGTCGGCGCGGGTTCAACTCAGGGCGTTCAGCAGTCACAACAAGATCAGCGTTTCAACTCAGGCGCGCAGTTTACCGGTTCTAGTCCGACAGCCCCAACAAGGGATGCGCCTCGCGCCGCCACGGCGAGACGAAGAACGCCGCGACTTCGTCGTCGCGCACGCTGTCGATGCTGGCGTGCTTCCACTTGGGCGAGTGGTCCTTGTCGACGGCCAACGCGCGGATGCCTTCCACGCCATCGCCTTCGGCAAACACGTGAGTCATCATGTCGAGCTCGCGGCGCAGTTCGTCGGCCAGCGTGGTATGGCGGCCCCGGCGGATCAACTCCAGTGTCACGGCCATCATCAGCGGCGAGCGCTTGGCCATGTGGGCGGCCGTCTGCGCAGCCCATTCAGCATCGGGGCTGGCGGCCAGCGCGGCCAGGATGGCTTTGACGGTGCCCTGGCTGAAACACGCGTCGATCGCTTCGCGATGGGGCACGATGACCGCGTGGGCGACGTCCGCCTCGGTGGCGACGTCGGTAAAACACGCTGCGACCTCGCCTGCGCTCGTCCAGTTGCCGTCGCGCAGGCGCTGCACGACGCTCGCAAGCGTCCCGGCCGGCACGTGGCAGTCGGCCAAGCCGACCGACAGCGCATCCGACGCCTGGATCACCTGCCCCGTCACGCCCAGGTATTCGCCCACGCTGCCCGGCACGCGCGCCAGGAACCATCCGCCGCCCACGTCAGGGAACAGCCCGATGTTGGTTTCCGGCATGGCCATCTTCGTTCGCTCGGTGACCACGCGCAGCGAGGCCCCCTGCGAGATGCCCATGCCGCCGCCCATCACCACGCCGTCCATCAGCGCGATATAGGGCTTGGCATAGCGGAAGATGAGGTGGTTGAGGCGGTATTCCTCGGTAAAGAAGGTGACGAGTTGCGGGTCGCCGGCCGTGGCGGCGCGGTGGAAGAAGCGGATGTCACCCCCGGCGCACAGCGCCTTGCCGCCCTCGCCGCGCAGGATGACGGCATGGACTTCGGGATCATGCTGCCAGGCCAGCAGCGCGTGCGACATCGCGCGGATCATCTCCAGCGACAGCGCATTGAGCGCCTGCGGCCGGTTCAGCGTCAGCCAGCCGATGCCGCCGCGGACTTCGGCGATCACGTTCGGTTGCACATCGGACTGGGGCGCCTGGGAAACGGTGGATTCCATGTCTCTCGTGTTCTGTTTTGGGAATAACGGGACGCACTGTACACGAGCATGCCCGATTGCGAGGGAACGCTCTAACGGCCCCTCTTTTCCGACGAATCTGTTGGGCGTATACCTGCCGGTTGGAGACAACACACATCACAACAATCCCATGAACCCTGCCAATGGCGCCCCCGGCGCGTCCGGTTTCGACCCCGGCCTGATCCTGCTGGCGTTTGCCCCCGCCTTTCTGCTGACCATCGGCGCGGAGGCGTGGTATTGGCGCAAGCGCGATCCCTCCGTCTACAGCCTCAAGGACACCATTTCAAACGCCAGCCTCGCGCTCATGCACCAGGCGTCTGACGCGTTTTTCCTGTGGCTGATGATCAAGACGGTGTATGTGTGGACCTACAGCCATGGCCTGCGCGCCGTGCCCGAGACGTGGTGGTCGTTCGTGCTGCTTCTGCTGCTGCAGGATTTCCTGTACTACTTCTTCCACCGCGCGAGCCACCGCGTGCGATGGATGTGGGCCTCGCACGTGACGCACCACTCGTCGGAAGGGATGAACTTCTCGACGGCATTCCGCCAGAGCCTGACGTATCCGATTTCAGGCATGTGGCTGTTCTGGATTCCGCTCGCATGGATCGGCTTCACGCCCGATTGGGTGATCCTCGCCGTGGGGCTGAACCTGGCGTTCCAGTTCTTCGTGCATACACGGCTGGGCGCCCTTGATTCGCGCTACGCCGGCTTCTGGCGCCGACTGGGGCAGTACGTCAATACGCCGTCGGTGCATCGCGTGCACCACGCCAAGAACCCGCAGTACATCGACCGCAACTACGCCGGCGTGCTGACGATCTGGGACCGCATGTTCGGCAGCTTCGTCCCAGAGGAAGAGCCGCCCGCCTTCGGCATTACCCGACAGGTCCATACGCACAACCCGATCACCCTGACCTTTCACGAGTGGCGCGACATGTGGGCCGATGTGTTCCGCGATCGGGACATCCGCTACCTGTGGAAGCCGCCCGAGTGGCGCAGCCCGCGCAGCCAGCCCACGGCGATATTGCCGACCGCCGATTCGCATTCCTAGCGCAATAAAAAACGCCCCGGGTTCCGGGGCGTTTTTCTTGCCAGATCGACTGACGATCAGGCCGCTTCTTCGCGCGCAGCACGCTTGCGCTCATGCTCCTTCAGGTGGCGCTTGCGCAGGCGGATGCTCTTCGGCGTGATCTCGACCAGCTCGTCGTCGGCGATGAATTCGACCGCGTATTCCAGTGACATCTGGATCGGTGGCACCAGGCGCACGGCTTCGTCAGTGCCGGAGGCGCGCACGTTGGTCAGCTGCTTGCCCTTGATCGGGTTGACGACGAGGTCGTTGTCGCGGCTGTGGATACCGATGATCATGCCTTCGTACAACGCGTCGCCGGGCGACACGAACATGCGGCCGCGGTCCTGCAGCTTCCACAGTGCGTACGCCACCGCAGCACCGTCGTCCTGCGAGATCAGCACACCGTTGTGGCGCTCGCCGACGCCGCCTTCGCGGACCGGTGCGTACTCGTCAAAGATGTGGCTCATCAGGCCGGTGCCGCGCGTAAGCGTCAGGAATTCGCCCTGGAACCCGATCAGGCCGCGTGCCGGAATGCGGTATTCCAGGCGCGTGCGGCCCTTGCCGTCGGATTCCATGTTCAGCATTTCGCCCTTGCGTCGGCCGAGCTCTTCCATCACGCCGCCCTGGTGCGCGTCTTCAACGTCCACGGTCAGCAGCTCGAACGGCTCGCACTTCACACCGTCGATTTCCTTGAACACCACGCGCGGGCGCGACACGGCAAGCTCGTAGCCCTCGCGACGCATGTTTTCCAGCAGGATGGTCAGGTGCAGTTCGCCACGGCCGGACACTTCGAAGACCGTGTCGTCGCCCGTCTCCTTCACGCGCAGCGCGACGTTGGACTTGAGTTCGCGCTCCAGACGATCGCGCAACTGGCGGCTCGTCACGAACTTGCCTTCGCGGCCGGCCAGCGGCGAGGTGTTCACGCAGAAATTCATCGTGAGGGTCGGCTCGTCTACCTTCAGCATCGGCAGCGCGTCCGGTGCTTCGGGTGCGCACACCGTGCAGCCGATCCCGATGTCTTCAATGCCGTTGATCAGCACGATGTCGCCGGCTTCGGCTTCAGGCACGATCTCGCGCTCCAGGCCACGGAACTTCAGCACCTGGTTGATGCGGCCCTTGATCGGCGCACCTTCCGGGCCGAACTTGACCACCACATCCTGCAGCGGGCGCACACGGCCGCGCGTGATGCGGCCCACGCCGATCTTGCCGACATAGCTCGAATAATCGAGCGAGATGATCTGCAGCTGGAACGGGCCGTTCGGATCGTCGTCGCGCTGCGGCACCTTCTCGAGGATGGTCTCGAACAGCGGCTTCATGTCGCCGCTGCGCACGTCTTCGGTCAGGCCGGCATAGCCGTTCAGGCCCGAGGCGTACACGACCGGGAAGTCGAGCTGGTCGTCGTTCGCGCCGAGCTTGTCGAACAGGTCGAAGGTCTGGTTGATGACCCACTCCGGACGCGCGCCCGGGCGGTCGACCTTGTTGATCACGACGATCGGCTTCAGGCCCAGGGCCAGGGCCTTGCGCGTCACGAAACGCGTCTGCGGCATCGGCCCCTCCACGGCGTCGACCAGCAGCAGCACGCCATCGACCATCGACAGCACGCGCTCGACCTCGCCACCGAAGTCCGCGTGGCCCGGGGTGTCGACGATGTTGATGTGCGTGCCGTTGTACTCGACCGCGCAGTTCTTGGCCAGGATCGTGATGCCGCGCTCTTTTTCGATGTCGTTGGAGTCCATCACGCGCTCGGCGATCTGCTCGTTCTCGCGGAACGTACCGGACTGGCGGAGGAGCTGGTCGACCAGCGTGGTTTTGCCGTGGTCAACGTGGGCAATGATGGCGATGTTGCGAAGCGCGCGCATGGGATGTGAACTCGAAAAGACGTGGCGCGAGCCCGGAAATTCGCTCGCGGAATAACCTGACATTCTAGCATGCTGCTATGCGCAAGACGTGACACCCCCTGATGAATCTATGAGCCGATGTTGCCAGAGAGACGTTTCGCTCACTTATTATTTCCAAAACTGAAATCGCACATTCAGTACCTTGCTGTTTGCTGCATCGATTCGTATATTTGTCCCGACAATGATTGCACATACATAAGATGTCCGAACAGACAAGCCGCACCACCGAAACCCCTGCCGCCGGAGCCCTGTTCCGCGTGGAGGACTACCGCATGTGCGAGAGCGTGGGCTACCTCGTCGGGCGTGCCAAGACGGCACTCTCCATGGCGATCGAACAGGAAGTCGCGCAGATGGACGTGACGCACTCGCAGGCCAGCTGCCTGGTGCTGCTAGCCAACGGGCGCTGCCAGACGGCCACCGATCTGGGCCGCGAACTGAACACGGACATCGGCTCGCTCACCCGCATGCTCAGCCGCATGGAAAAGCGCGGCCTGATCGAGCGCGTGCGCAGCGAGTCCGACCGCCGCGTGGTTCACCTGGAAGTGACCGAGGCAGGGCGTGAGCTGGCCGACCGCATGCCGGCCATCTATACGCATGTGTTGAACCGGTTCTTTGCCGGATTCACGCAGGGCGACGTGGACACGCTGCGCACGCTGCTCAAGCGCATCCTCGATAACGGCGCCGGCGCCGAAGGCAGCCGCTCGCGCGCCAGCCAACACTGACGTCTGGAATCCGGATGCCCACGTTTTCGTCTCTCCCGATCGCTTGACTATCAACCAACATGAACGCCTCGACCTCCGCCACCCAGGCACCTCCGCTCCCAGGCCGTCGACCTGCGTGCAGCATGGCTGTGGCGCTTTCCGCCATCGCAGTGGCCGTGCTGGCCGGCTGCGCCAATCTCGGCAATTCGCACAGCACGCAGACCCTGACCTCCCCCGAGCAACTGGCCAGCACCCGGACACTTCCGTCGCAGGGCGGCCAATGGCCGTCGGTGAACTGGGTGGACCAGTTCAATGACCCGCAACTGCGCGCGTTGGTGGACGAGGCGATCAAGGACAACCCGAACCTGCAAGTGGCCTTCGCCCGCGTGCGCGCCTCGCGCGCCATGGCCGACGTGGTGCGCGGCAACCTGTACCCGAGCGTGGGCCTCGAGGCGGAATCCACGCGCCAGCGCCTGTCGGAGTACGACATGTTCGAAGGCACGCCGCTGGCCGGCCGCTGGTTCACGGAATCGAAGATCCAGCTCGGTGTGAGCTACGACCTCGACTTCTGGGGCAAGAACCGTTCCGCGCTGGAAGCCGCCCTGTCCGACGACAAAGCGATGGAGGCCGAAAGCCAGGCTGCGCGGCTGATGCTGTCCACCACCGTTGCGCGCACCTACGCCAAGCTGGCTGCGCTCTATGCACAGCGCGACGTGGCCGAACGCACCATCGCCCAGCGTAAGGACCTGACCTCGCTGGCCGGCCAGCGCCTGCGTGCGGGCCTCGATACACAGGTCGAAACGACGCAGGCCCGCGCCAACGTTGCAGCGGCGCAGACCGAACTCGAGCAGGTCGACGAACAGATCACGCTGGCGCGCAACCAGCTGGCCGCGCTCCTGGGCAAGGGCCCCGACCGCGGCCAGTCGATCACGCGCCCGACACTGCTGGCGCAACCCACGCCGCGGCTGCCGGACAACCTGACCATCGACCTCATCGGCCGCCGCCCGGATCTCGTGGCCGCGCGCTGGCGCGTCGAGGCGGCGTCCAAGGACATCGACGTGGCCAAGGCGGAGTTCCTGCCGGACATCAGCCTGACGGCGTTCCTCGGACTTGCATCCATCGCGCCCGAAAACCTGCTGCTCGGCGCGTCGCGTCAACTCGGCATCGGCCCGGCGCTGAAGCTGCCGATCTTCCAGGGCGGCAAGCTGCGCGCGAACCTGCGCGGCAAGTACGCCAGCTATGACGCGGCGGTCGCGAGCTACAACCAGACGCTGACCGAAGCCCTGCACGACATGGCCGACCAGATCACGGCGCTGCACAGCCTGGACTCGCAGATCGCCATCCAGCGCACGGCGCTCAGTGAGGCAGAACGTGCCTACAGCCTCGCACGCACGCGCTACAGCGCAGGCCTCGGCACGCAGCTGACCGTGCTCAACGCGGAGACGACCGTGCTGCAGCAGCGCAAGCTCGCGACCGACCTGCAGGCGCGCCGCCTGGACGCACAGATGGCCCTGATCAAGGCCCTGGGCGGCGGCTATACCGCCGAAGAACTGCCTGGCGCGAAGCGTGCACAGGCCACGTCGAACAGCTGACCCGGATTCCAGAACCCAACGTTCCAACGCATTCTTTCGAGCCAACATCATGAGTGACAACAAGCCCCAAGCCGCCCCGTCCGCTGCCCCCGCGCCGACGCCGGCGGCCGCCCCGAACGGCAATGGCAACGGAAAACGCAAGCGCATGCTGACCACGCTGGCCGCCGCACTGGTGGTGGCCGGTGTCGGCTACGGTCTCTACTGGGGCCTCTACGGCCGCTGGTTCGAGTCGACCGACGATGCGTACGTGCAAGGCAACGTGGTCCAAGTGACTCCGCAAGTGGCGGGCACCGTGGTGGCCATCCGCGCCGACGACACGCAACTCGTGACCGCCGGCCAGCCGCTGATCGAACTGGACCGCGCGGACGCACGCGTCGCCCTGGAGCAGGCCGAAGCCGCGCTTGCGCAGACCGTGCGCCAGGTGCGCACGCTGTATTCGAACACCAGCGCCTACACCGCCACGCTCGCCATGCGCGAAAGCGACCTCGCCAAGGCCAAGGATGACCTGGCACGCCGCAAGCAAATCGCCGGCACGGGCGCGGTCTCGCAAGAAGAGATCTCGCACGCGCAAACCGCCGTGCAGGCTGCGCAGGCTGCGCTCGAAGCCGCCAAGGAGCAGCTGCAGGGCAACCGCGTGCTGACCGAGCAGACCACGCTGGAGCGTCACCCGAACGTGCTGCAGGCCGCAGCCAAGGTGCGCGAGGCCTACCTCGCGTATGCGCGGACGAGCCTGCCCGCCTCGGTGACGGGCTATGTGGCCAAGCGCTCGGTGCAGGTCGGCCAGCGCGTCGCGCCGGGCACGCCGCTGATGGCGATCGTGCCGCTGGACCAGTTGTGGGTGGACGCGAACTTCAAGGAAGTGCAGGTGCGCCACATGCGCGTGGGCCAGCCGGTGGAGCTCGTGGCCGACGTGTATGGCAGCAGCGTGACGTACCACGGCAAGGTGGTCGGCTTCTCGGCCGGCACGGGCTCGGCGTTCTCACTGCTGCCGGCACAGAACGCCACGGGCAACTGGATCAAGGTGGTGCAACGCCTGCCGGTGCGCGTGTCGCTCGATCCGAAGGAACTGAAAGAGCATCCGCTGCGCGTGGGCCTGTCGATGGAAGCCAAGGTCGATATCCACGACGAAGGCGGCCAGGCACTGGCTACCGCGGCGACGGCCTCTCCGCTGCAAACGACGGTGTACGACCAAGCCGGCAAGGAAGCCGACCAGGTCATCGCCAGCATCATCGCCGCCAACGCCGGCCGCGGCGCGGCAAGCACCGCACCGGCCGCCGCATCACGCACTTCGCAACCCGCACCCAAGGTCTGACGCATGGCAACCGCCGCGCCCAAGCCGCTACCGCCACTGACCGGCGCCAAACTGGCGATCGGTACGGTGGCGCTGTCACTGGCGACATTCATGAACGTGCTGGACTCGTCCATCGCCAACGTGTCGATCCCGGCCATCTCAGGCGACCTCGGCGTGGCTCCGAACCAGGGCACGTGGGTCATCACCTCGTTCGCGGTGGCCAACGCCATCTCGGTGCCGCTCACGGGGTGGCTGACGCAGCGTTTCGGGCAGGTGCGCCTGTTCGTCACGTCGATCATCCTGTTCGTACTGTCGTCGTGGGCGTGCGGTTTGGCGCCCAACATGGGCATGCTGATTGCCGCCCGGATCATCCAGGGCGCAGTGGCCGGCCCGATGATTCCGCTGTCGCAATCGCTGCTGCTGTCGACGTATCCGCCCGCGAAAAGCTCCATGGCGCTGGCGCTGTGGGGCATGACCACACTCGTTGCGCCAATCATGGGGCCGATCTTCGGCGGCTGGATCTCCGACAACATGACGTGGCCGTGGATCTTCTACATCAACATCCCCGTGGGGATTCTGGCCGCCTATGCGACCTGGGTCATCTACAAGGACCGCGAATCGCCCACGCGTTCCCTGCCGATCGACAAGATCGGTCTCGCGCTGCTCGTGCTGTGGGTGGGCTCGCTGCAACTGATGCTTGATCGCGGCAAAGAGCTGGACTGGTTCAACTCGACGGAGATCGTGCTGCTAACGGTCATCGCCGTCGTAGGCTTCGCGTTCTTCCTCGTCTGGGAGCTGACCGAAGATCATCCGGTGGTGGACCTGACGTTGTTCAAGGGCCGCAACTTCAGCGCCGGAGTGGTGGCGATCTCCGTGGCGTACGGGCTGTTCTTCGGCAACTTGGTGATCCTGCCGCTGTGGCTGCAGACCATCGTCGGCTACACCGCGACGGACGCGGGTCTGATCATGGCCCCGGTGGGCATCTTCGCCATCATCCTCTCGCCCGTGATCGGCAAGAACCTGCCGAAGATGGACGCCCGCTGGGTGGCAACCACCGCGTTCATGACCTTCGCGCTCGTGTTCTGGATGCGCTCGCACTTCACGACGCAGGTCGACACCTGGACGCTGATGATTCCGACGCTCATCCAGGGCGCGGCCATGGCGATGTTCTTCATCCCGCTCACGTCGATCATCCTCTCGGGCCTGCCACCCGAGCGGATTCCGGCTGCATCGGGCCTGTCGAACTTCGTGCGGATCATGTTTGGCGGTATCGGCGCGTCGGTCTCGACCACGGTGTGGGACAACCGGTCTGCCCTGCACCACGCGCAGCTGGTCGAACATGCGAATCCGTACAACCCTGCCTATGCTTCGTCGATCAACCAGTACACGCAACTGGGCATGCCGAACCTGCAGGCCAACGGCGTGATCGAGCGGGTGATCTCGCAACAGGCCGCGATGCTCGGCGCCAACGATATCTTCTGGATCTCGGCGGTGCTGTTCATCGTGCTGATCGCCTTCATCTGGCTGACGAAGCCGGCGAAGTCGGCGGGCGGGGCAGAGGCTGCGGCCGGGGCACACTGAGGCGGCCATCGCGTCAACAAAAAAGCCACGCAGCAACGCGTGGTTTTTTGTCCGGATTCGCTCAGAGGTGCACCAGGCGTTCAGGGCGCAACACCCCGCCGCGCCACACCGCCACACCGAGCAGCGATGCAACCGCGCCATCGCGTACGCCATAGACGCGGACGTGATCGGCGTTCGGCAACGTCAAGTGCAAGGGCAGGCGCTGGCCATGCAGAAAACGGCGGCTCTGCTCAGCATCGAGTTCCAGGCGGGGCAGCGTTTGCAGCAACGCGTCCACCGGCGCCAACAAGGCGATGCGGGCGTCCTCCGTGGCAGCGTCCAGCGCTTCCAGCCTCACCGCACCGTCCAGCGTCAGCTCGCCTACCCGCGTACGGCGCAACGCAACGAGGTGCGCGCCGCAGCCCAGCGCCTCACCAATGTCTTCGCCGAGTGTGCGGATATAGGTGCCCTTGCTGCACGACACGCGCAAGGTGACCGTCGGCTCTGCGGCCTCCAGGTCCGTTGCGAGCACATCGATGGCATGAATCGTCACCCGGCGCGCGGCGCGGTCCACGGTCTGGCCGGCACGGGCGTATTCGTACAGCGGCTTACCGTCTTTCTTCAAGGCAGAGTGCATCGGCGGCACCTGGTCGATCTCACCGACAAAACCGGCGACGGCCGCCTGCAATTGCTCTGGCGTGACCGATACCGGGCGCTCACTCAGCACCTCGCCTTCCGCGTCAGCGGTGCTTGTCCTGATGCCGAGCCGCACGATGGCTTCATACGTCTTGTCGGCTTCGAGCAGATCCTGGGAAAACTTCGTCGCCTCGCCAAAGCACAGCGGTAGCAGGCCCGTGGCGAGCGGGTCCAGCGTTCCGGTATGCCCGGCCTTCTTGGCCCACAGCAGACGCTTGGCGCGCACGAGCGCATCGTTGCTCGACCAGCCGATCGGCTTGTCCAACAGGAGCACGCCATGCACGTCGCGGCGCGGCGGCTTCACCGGCTTGGGCGCGGGTTGCTCAGCCATCATCAGTCGTCTTTGGCTCGCGTGGCGTTGGCCTCGTCGATCAGGCGCGACATCTCGATCCCGCGCTCCACCGAGCCGTCAAAGTGGAAATGCAGCGTCGGCACCGTGTGGATGTGCAGACGCTTGAACAGCAGCGAGTGCAGATAACCGGCCTTCTCGTTCAGGATGGCGGCGGCGGCCTCGGGTTCGGCGCCCAGCACCGTGAAATAGACCTTGGCGTGCGCGTAGTCCGGCGTGAGCGTCACCGACTGCAGCGTCACCAGGCCCATCGCGGGGTTCTTGATTTCGCGCTGGATCAGTTCGGCCAGATCGCGCTGGATCTGGTCTGCGATGCGCACATTGCGGCCCGAGGCCGATCCGGATTTCTTCGGCATAGTGTGGTTCCTCACATGAGCGTGCCGGCATCATGGTCAGCCCGCCCCAAAAAACAAAACGGTGGCGCGGGACGCGCCCGGCCACCGTCGCAAATTCGTGCCGGACGCCATAGCGCCCGGCCACTGCATTACAGCGTACGCGCCACCTCGGTGATCTCGTAGATCTCGAGCTGATCGCCTTCCTTGACGTCGTTGAAGTTCTTGATCGACAGACCGCATTCAAAACCGGCCTTCACTTCCTTCACGTCGTCCTTGAAGCGCTTGAGCGAATCGAGCTCGCCCGAGAAGATGACCACGTTGTCGCGCAGCACACGCACCAGCGAGCTGCGCTTGACGATGCCATCGAGCACCATACAGCCGGCCACCGCACCGACCTTCGGCACATGGAAGACTTGGCGCACCTCGACGAGGCCCGTCGTTTCTTCCTTCTTCTCCGGCGAGAGCATGCCCGACATGGCCGCCTTCACCTCATCCACAGCGTCATAGATGATGTTGTAGTAGCGAATGTCGATGCCCTGATGCTCGGCCAGCTTGCGTGCACCCGCATCGGCGCGCGTGTTGAAGCCGATGATGACGGCCTTCGACGCGGTTGCCAGGTTGACGTCGGATTCGCTGATGCCGCCCACGCCGGCGTGCACGACCTGCACACGCACTTCGTCGGTCGACAGCTTCTGCAGCGAATGCACCAGTGCTTCCTGCGAACCCTGCACGTCGGCCTTGATGATCAGCGCAAGCGTCTTCACGTCGCCTTCGCTCATCTGCTCCAGCATGTTTTCCAGCTTGGCAGCCTGCTGGCGCGCCAGCTTCACGTCGCGGAACTTGCCCTGGCGGAACAGTGCGATTTCGCGTGCCTTGCGTTCGTCCGGCAGCACCAGCACTTCTTCGCCGGCACCCGGCACTTCCGACAGGCCCTGGATCTCCACCGGGATCGACGGACCGGCTTCCTTGGCCGGCTTGCCGTTCTCGTCAAGCATCGCACGCACGCGGCCATAGGCCGTGCCCGCCAATACGACGTCGCCCCGCTTGAGCGTGCCGCTCTGCACCAGCACGGTCGCGATCGGGCCCTTGCCCTTGTCGAGCTGGGCTTCGACCACCAGGCCCTTGGCCGGAGCATCCACCGGCGCCTTCAATTCCAGCACTTCGGCCTGCAGCAGCACGTTTTCCAGCAGGTCGTCGATGCCCTGGCCAGTCTTGGCCGACACCGCCACGAACGGCGAGTCACCGCCGTACTCTTCCGGAATCACGCTCTCGGCAACCAGTTCCTGCTTGACGCGGTCCGGGTTCGCTTCGGGCTTGTCCACCTTGGTGATCGCCACCACGATCGGCACGCCAGCGGCCTTCGCGTGGGAAATGGCTTCCTTCGTCTGAGGCATGACGCCGTCGTCGGCAGCCACGACCAGAATCACGATGTCGGTCGCCTTGGCACCGCGTGCACGCATGGCCGTGAAGGCCTCGTGACCCGGGGTGTCGAGGAAGGTGATGACGCCGCGCGGCGTTTCGACGTGGTACGCGCCGATATGCTGCGTGATGCCACCGGCTTCGCCCGCCGCCACCTTGGCGCGGCGGATGTAGTCGAGCAGCGAGGTCTTG
>NZ_LWRX01000071.1:0-347 GCF_001683835.1 Ralstonia sp. RL
GTTTCCCTTCCTTTTTCCTCCCTGCAACAGAAATTCAAGGCGCCATCTAGGGCAACAAAGTCAACGGCCAAACCATCGACCACGACTGCAGCAGGAACCAGCAGCACAACGCGAAGCAAAGCGAGCAACACCGCAACAAACAAGAGCCACCTAGGACCGCACACAGATTGTGTGGCCGTACCCTGCCCTAGATGGCGCCTTGAATTTGTGTAAGCGGGCGGAAAAAAGAACGGGAACTGTCTGAGCGAAGCGAGTTTTCCCGTTCTCCGCCCGGTTACACAAATTCAAGGAAGGGGTCGCCATCTCGGGCGCGCCTTTCTTTGCTTACTTTCTTTGGCAAGACAAAG